>NZ_JAUOQN010000031.1:0-57623 GCF_030547555.1 Salipiger sp. 1_MG-2023
ACCGGCGTGAGACATCAGCAGGAACGCTCTGCCTAACTCGCCGGCCGGAAATTCGGGTCGAGTTTTTCAACACCATCGCGACAGAGCGGCCTTTTTCATGCCTCGCTGCGCACCAACCCGGCCAGCGCCGTGCGCACGATGCTGCGGGCGGTGGGGCGTTTGCTCGCCTTGAAGGGCAGCGGGCGGCAGACCTCGATGGCGGCAACGCCGACGCGGGCGGTCAGCGCGCCGTTCACCAGCCCCTCGCCAAAGCGGCGCGACAGCTTGCCCAGCAACCCGCCGCCAAGGATCGGCTCCAGCATGTCATCGCCCACCGCCACCGCGCCAGTGGCGACAAGATGTGACATCACCGCGCGCACCAGCCGCCAGCTGCCCAGCGTGCCAGATCGCCCGCCGTAAATCTCGGCAATGCGGCGGATCATGCGGATGTTGGCCCCCAGCGCCGCCGC
Organism: Salipiger sp. 1_MG-2023; assembly: GCF_030547555.1. Lineage (NCBI taxonomy): Bacteria > Pseudomonadati > Pseudomonadota > Alphaproteobacteria > Rhodobacterales > Roseobacteraceae > Salipiger > Salipiger sp. 1_MG-2023. Next base: position 450 of record NZ_JAUOQN010000031.1, read on the forward strand.
CACATCCGCCAGCGCCAGCGGGATGAAGGCGGTGACGGTCGCGACCTGCCGCGCCGCCGCCTCGACCTCGCGCCGCGCGGCGATGTCGAGCGGGCCGAGCAATTCGGTTTCCGCCAGCCCCAGCACGCCTTGCGCATCGAAAATCTCGGGCGCGCGGTCTTTGAGACGCTCGCGGCCCCAGCGGGTGTCGTCTCGCCCGGCGTATAGCGCCGTGAGCTTTGCCACCACCGCATGCGCGCCCTTGAGATCGTCATCGGCCAGCGCAAGATCGGCGGCGCGGTGCAGCGCATCGACCGCGCCAAGCCGTGCGAGGGCGGCGATTTCCTTGACCATGATGGCAAGCACCACCGCCAGAAAGGCGATCAGCAGCGCGCTGACCGCGTAGCCCAGCAGCGGCACGCTGGCGATGAGGTTCATCGCGAATTGCCATGCTGCGACTGACGCCAGCGTCGTCAGCAGTGCCGCGAACAGCCCCCAGAACCAGCGCGCAAGGCGCGACGGGCGGCGGGCGGCCAGCGCCGCAGCGGTGGCCATGGCGCGCCCTTCGGGCAGGGTCGGGGCGCTGTCGGGTTCGGGCACCGGCGGGGCGTCGGACGGCGAGGCGGGGGCGTCGCCCTCAAGGTCGATCAGCACCGGGCCGGTGTTACGCTCGTCACTCATGCCTTGCGCTCCTGTCGCTGCGGGGTGGGGCTTTGCCAGCGGTACTGCACGTCGGGCAGACCTTCGGCGTTGTTGGTGCCAGTGCCGCGCCCGACAACGGTAAAGCCGGCCGACTCATAGAAGCGGCGGGCGGGGGCGTTGGCCTCGAAGGTCCACAGATCGAGCTGGTCTTCGGCCTGCTGCGCCGCATCCAAAAGCGCGCGCCCGATGCCAGCGCGTTGCGCCGCAGCGCTGACGAACAGCGCGTGGATATAGCGGCCCTCGCGCGCGATGAAGCCGACAGGCGCGCCCTGTTCGGCCACCGTCACCCAGCCGCGCGCGATCATCTCGCCGACATGGGCAATGTCTTCGGCGCCGCTGTGCAGCATCGGCTTCCAGTGCGGCGCGGCCTCGGTCATCATCGCGCCAAGGCGTCCGGCATCAAGGCTGCGGGCAGGGCGCAACAGCCTCACAGCCGGTCCCCCAGCAGGAATTGCGCCGCCCGATCGAGCCGGATGTGCGGCGGCCCTTCGCCGGGTTTCAGCGTCAGCGGCGCGGGGGCGAATTTCATGATGGCGTAATCGCCATCGAGCCATGCCGGCGCGCCCTCGCGGGCGGGGCCAAGCAGGCGGGCAGGGTCTTCGGGCAACATGCCGGGATGGAACGCCGCCGCGCGCCCGCGCGTGCCGTCCTCGTTCATCAGGGTGCCGCGCACGCAGTCCAGATCGCGGCCCTGATGCGGTAGGGTCTGCTCGACCGTGGCGCGCAGCGCGGCGATCGACATGGCGCCGGTCTGCGCTCCGGCAAAGCGGGCGCGGTCACGCGCCTCGCGGGTCAGCGCCTCCATGATGGCGGTCAGCCGGGGGTGCTGGGTATGGTGCAGGTGGTCGGCCTTGGTCGCGGCGAACAGGATCTTTTCCACCCGCTTGCCCAGCAGCAACTGGCGCAGAAACGCATTACCGCCGGGGCGGAAGGCCGACAGGATTTCGGCCATGGTGCGGCGCAGATCCTCGACCGCGGCGGGCCCGGCATGGATCGCGCCAAGCGCATCGACCAGCACCACCTGCCGGTCGATGCGGCTGAAATGGTCGCGAAAGAACGGGCCGACGATCTGGCGCTTATACGCCTCGTAGCGGCGCTGCATCTCGCGCCAGAGCGACTGGCGCGGCGCGTTGCCCAGCGGCGGCAGCGGAGCAAAGGTTAGCGCGGGGCTGCCTTCTTTTTCGCCGGGCAGCAGGAAGCGCCCCGGCGTGCAGTCAGAGAACCCCGCATCGCGCGCCGCGTGCAGCGCTTGCGTAAAGCTGGCCGCCAGCGCCTTGGCGCCCGGTTCGGCAAAACGCTCGCTGGCGTTCGTGGCGCGCGCCATATCGAGGTATTGCGCCCCGCCGGGCCGCTGCGCGAGGCGGCCAAGGCTTTCCAGCGACCAGTCCTCGTAGCTTTTGCCCATCAGGCCCAGATCCAGCAGCCATTCTCCGGGGTAGTCCACGATGTCGATATGCACCTTGCGATCGCCGCCGATCCCGGCCAGCAGCCCCTTGGGGCGCAGTTTCAGCGACAGGCGCAGCTGCGACACGGCGCGGGTGTTGTCGGGCCAGCGCGGGGTGGCGGCGCTCAGCATCCCGAGGTTCGCCTCGTAATCAAAGCGCGGCATGGTGTCATCGGGCTGGGGTTGCAGGTAGGCGGCAAGGATGCGGCCCTCGGCCTCGGCCACCAGTTGCGGCATCCGGGCGCGGTCCAGCAGGTTGGCCACCAGCGAGGTGATGAATACCGTCTTTCCGGCGCGGCTGAGCCCGGTGACACCAAGCCGGATCACCGGGTCGACAAAGGGCGTGGCGACGGTATCGGCCACCCCCTGCGCGCTGCGGGTGATGCTGTCTGCGATCTGTCCGATGGGTCCGAAAACCAAGGGCTGCCTCCTGCGGTTGCCTTTGTAGATAGAGGCCCTTCGCCAAGGTTGCCAGAGGCTCAGACCATGAAGCCCAGTCGCGACAGCGCCCAGAACAGCGCCGCCGACACGGCGCCGGCGGCAGGCACGGTGATCACCCATGCCGCGATAATGGTCAGGAAATGTGAGCGGCGCACAAGGCGGCGGCGGGCGCGTTCCTGCCTTGGCATCGGCAGAGACGGGCTGCGCGGCCGGCGCGAGGCAGAAAATTCGCGGTAAAACCCGACGCCAAAGATGCCCCCGATGGCGATATGGGTCGAGCTGACAGGCAGCCCCAGCGCGGCGGCGGCGATCACCGTCACGGCGGCAGACAATGCCACGCAATAGGCGCGGATCGGGTTGAGCTTGGTGATCCGGTTGCCGACCAGCCCGATCAGCCGCGGCCCGAACAGCACCAGCCCGACCGAAATCCCCAAGGCGCCGATCAGCATCACCCAGTCGGGGATGGCAAAGCGCCCCAGCGCGCTGGCCCCGTGCTGAACCTGCACCACGGCGGCCAGCGGCCCGACGGCGTTGGCCACATCATTGGCCCCATGCGCAAAGGACAGCAGCGCGCCCGAGATCACCAGCGGCAACCGGAACAGCCGCTTGACCGAGCGGTTGCGGTTTTCCAGCCCCTTGGCCTCGCGCCGCACCAGCGGCACCGAGATCGCCCAGACCGCAAGCCCGATGCCAGCCCCGATGGCAAGCGCCAGTTCCAGCGGCACCCAGATCACCCGGCTGAGCCCCTTGAGCGCCAGATAGGCGGCAAACGCCGCCGCCATGACCCCGATCAGCACCGGCACCCAGACCTTGGCCGCGGCGATCTTGTCCTCGACGTAAACGATGCGCGCCTCGACAAAGGCGAGAATCGCGGCAGCAAAGGCACCGCCCATCAGCGGCGAAACCACCCAGCTGAGCGCGATCGCCGCCATGGTCGGCCAGTCCATCGCGCCGGGGCCTCCGGCCACCAGCCCGGCGCCGACGACGCCGCCGATCAACGCATGGGTGGTCGACACTGGCGCCCCGGAAAAGGTGGCGACGTTCACCCAGATCGCCGCCGCCAGCAAGGCCGCCAGCATGGCGCGCACAAAGGCCGCGGGGTCAGCAAACCCGGCGGGATCGAAGATCCCGGTCGACACGGTGGTAACGACCTCGCCGCCCGCCAGCAACGCCCCCGCGCTTTCGCAGATGGCGGCGATGGCGATGGCGCCGCCCATGCTGAGCGCGCGCGCGCCCACCGCCGGGCCCATGTTGTTGGCGACATCATTGGCGCCGATGCTCAGTGCCATGAAGGCGGCAAATCCCGCCGCCAGCGCCAGTGCCAGAGATTGCGCGCCAAGGCCGGTCACCAGCACCGCCGCCAGCGCCGCGACGGCAATGAACACCATGCCGACGCCAAAGCCCACCAGCGGGCGCGCGGCGTAAAGGCTCGCTGCCTCGAGCCGCGACATCCGGTCGAGGTCACGATCGAGGCTGCTCCAGCCGGTGGGGGGAAGATCGTGCGACACTAGGCTGCGGGTCCGATCCGGGTCAGGCCGCGCCCGGCGCAGCGCAGGGCAGCACGGGCAGGGCGCGCAGCAACTGCGCCAGATCCGGCTCGGCAACCAGTTGCGCCGCCGCTGCGGGGGCCATCCAACGGCGCTCGCGCTGATGCGCTTCGGGGAAGTCATCGGCAAGCCGCGCCACCTCGATGGCAAAGACATCGACATCCGTCGGCATCGGCAGACCGCCATCGGCGATCTTGTCATAGCGATAGCGCCCGATCAGCCGGGGCGGGCGCGGCGCGGCGATGACGCCAGCCTCTTCCCAGGCTTCCTGCGCGGCGGCGCCACCGGATCTGCGCCCGGCCATCGGCCAGCCCTTGGGCAGGATCCAGCGCCGCGTCTCGCGCGAGGTGATCATCAGCACCTCAAGGCCAGTCGGCGCAGCCCGATAGCACAGCGCCGCAACCTGAAGGTTCGCGGGCCGTTTTAGCATCGGTTGGATGTAGCTGCGCCAGACGCTGGAAAGCATGGGTGGGGGTCTTTGCCTGTTAAACGGGGTTGGATCGACGTTCCCTAGAGAAACTGCGCCGATATCTCAAGCGGGCTGGACCAAAAGCAGCATTGTCGTTGCCCGAAAGCCATTGTACTGAGCCGCCCATGCCCCGCTATGCCCTTTTGATCGAATACCATGGCGCGCCCTTTGCCGGATGGCAAAGGCAGGCCGATCAACCCTCGGTGCAAGGGGTGATCGAGGCGGCGCTGACCCGGCTCGAACCCGGCTCGCACACCATCGCTGCCGCCGGGCGCACCGATGCCGGCGTGCATGGGCGCGGGCAGGTGGCCCATTGCGATCTGCAAAAGGACTGGACCCCGTTCCGCCTGTCCGAGGCGCTCAACCACCATCTGCGCCCCGCTCCGGTGGCGATCCGCGCATGCGCGCAGGTCGCGCAAGACTGGCACGCCCGCTTCTCGGCGATCGAGCGGCGCTATCTCTACCGGGTGCTGGTGCGCCGCGCCCCCGCGACGCTGGAGGCCGGGCAGGTCTGGCAGGTGAAGAACGCGCTGGACGCCGATGCCATGCAGCAGGCGGCCAACTACCTGATCGGCCTGCATGATTTCACCACCTTCCGCTCGACCATGTGTCAGGCCAAATCGCCGGTCAAAACGATGGACGAGATCCGCGTCGAACAGCTGGAGTCGCCTGCTGGCACAGAGCTGCGCTTTCATCTGCGCGCCCGTAGCTTCCTGCACAATCAGGTCCGCTCGATCGTCGGCACGCTGGAACGGGTCGGCACCGGAGCATGGACGCCGATGGACCTGAAGCGCGCGCTCGACGCTTGCGATCGTGCGGCCTGCGGGCCGGTCTGCCCGCCGGACGGGCTGTACCTGATGGGCGTGGGCTATCCGGATGATCCGTTCGCATAACGCGCGCCCACCCATTCGGCCTTCGTAAACGCAGCCCTCTTGCACGCGCCGCGCGAACCTGTCATGTGATCGCACATGACGCACGCGATCCGCATCCGCCGAGCCTGACGCTCTTCCCGGTATCCCCGACAGGGGAGGCTACGCTTCGCACGTCTGTTACCCCCGCATCAACTTGACTTGGCCCCCGGCGCTTGGCACCAATCGGGCCTGATCCTTACCTATGGGAGATCACGCATGATCCCGTCCGTCCTGCCCACCTATTCCCGCGCCCCGCTTCACTTCGTGAAGGGGGAAGGCACCTGGCTGGTGGAGGAAGACGGGCGCCGATTCCTCGATCTGGGCAGCGGCATCGCCGTCAACGCGCTTGGCCACGCCAACCCCGCGCTGGTCGCCGCGCTGACCGAACAGGCGGGCAAGCTGTGGCATGTCTCCAACCTCTACGAGATCCCGCAACAGCAGGCGCTGGCCGACAAGCTGGTGGACGCGACCTTCGCCGATACGGTGTTCTTCACCAACTCGGGAACCGAGGCCTGCGAGCTGGCGGTCAAGATGGCCCGCAAGTACTGGTACGACAAGGGCCAGCCGGAAAAGACCGACATCCTCACCTTCTCGGGCAGCTTCCACGGGCGCAGCTCGGCCGGCATCGCCGCCGCCGGGTCGGAAAAGATGGTCAAGGGCTTCGGCCCGCTGCTGCCGGGCTTCGTGCACCTGCCGTTCGGCGACAACGATGCGCTGCTCGCGGCCATCACCGACACCGTGGGCGCCATCCTGATCGAGCCGGTGCAGGGCGAAGGCGGCATCCGCCCGCTGCCCGACTCCACCTTGAGATGGATGCGTGATCTGTGCGACGAACGCGGCATCCTGCTGATCCTCGACGAGGTGCAATGCGGCATGGGCCGCACCGGCAAGCTCTTCGCCCATGAATGGGCCGGGATTGAACCCGACATCATGATGGTCGCCAAGGGCATCGGCGGCGGCTTCCCGCTGGGCGCGGTGCTGGCCACCGAAGACGCCGCCAGCGGCATGACCCCCGGCACCCATGGCTCGACTTACGGCGGCAACCCGCTGGGCTGCGCGGTGGGCAACGCCGTGATGGACCACGTCGCAGATCCCGCCTTTCTGGCAGAGGTCAACCGCAAGGCCGGCCTGCTGCGCCAAAAGCTCGAAGGCCTGATCGCCGCCCACCCGGAAACTTTCGAAGAGGTACGCGGCATGGGCCTGATGCTGGGTCTGAAAACCAGACAGGCCCCGGCCGATTTCGTTAAAAAGGGCTACGACGCGCTGGTGATCACCGTTCCGGCCGCCGACAACATCGTGCGCCTGCTGCCGCCCTTGAACATCACTGATGACGAAATCGCCGAGGCCACCGCCCGCCTTGACGCCGCCGCCACCGCCCTCGAAACGGCCTGAGCTTCTTCTGGCCATAAATATCCCGGGGGGAATGGCGCCGTCAGGCGACAGGGGGGCAGCGCCCCCATCCTCCCTTGAAAAAAGCAAGAAAAATGAAACATTTTCTCGATATTCACAAGACCGACAAAACCGATCTGCGCGCCATCATCGATACCGCGAAACAGATCAAGAACACCCGCAAGGGTCGCCCTCAGGCCGCGCCCGATGACGATCTGCCGCTCAAGGACCGCATGGTCGCGCTGATCTTCGAAAAACCCTCGACCCGCACACGGGTCAGCTTCGATGTGGGCGTGCGCCAGATGGGCGGGCAGACGATGGTGCTCTCGGGCTCCGATATGCAGCTCGGCCACGGCGAAACCATCGCCGACACCGCCCGCGTGCTGTCGCGCTTCGTCGACATGATCATGATCCGCACCTTCGATGAATCGGTTCTCGAAGAGATGGCCGAATATGCCTCGGTGCCGGTGATCAACGGGCTGACAGACCGCACCCACCCCTGCCAGATCATGGCCGACATCCTGACCTTCGAGGAACATCGAGGCCCCATTGCGGGCAAGAAGGTGGTCTGGTGCGGCGATGGCAACAATGTGTGCGCGTCCTTCCTGCACGCCGCCGGGCAATTCGGCTTCGATCTGACCTTCACCGGCCCGGTGCAGCTCGATCCGGAAATGGAGTTCGTCGGCCTTGCCCGCAGCGCTGGCTCCACCATCACCATCGAGCGCGATGCCTTCAAGGCGGTCGAGGGCGCCGATCTGATCGTCGCCGATACCTGGGTTTCGATGCATGACGCGCAATCGGCCCGAGAGCGGCGCCACAACATGCTGCGCCCCTATCAGGTCAACGAAGCGCTGATGGAAGCGGCCGGCAAGGACGCACTGTTCATGCATTGCCTGCCAGCGCATCGCGGCGAAGAAGTCACCTCCGAAGTGATGGACGGTGCGCAATCGGTGATCTGGGACGAGGCCGAAAACCGCCTCCATGCGCAAAAGGCCATCATGCGCTGGTGCGTCGGCGGTTGATCCCACACCGTGCGTGGCACAATCTGGGGGCAGGGCGTGGGTTCCGTTCGCATGTCCCGCCCCATCCTCGCTGCATGATCGCGCAGTACAGGCGCGCCCGCCGCCCGAATACAGAGCCCGCTGCTCGAGAAAGGGCGACAGGGTGAACAACGCAGGCGCGGCATGTCCAACGCGACCTCTCCGTCGTCGGGCTTGTCTTGTTGGTGTGCCAAGATAATTGGCTCGCGCATGATGCGACATTCGATGCAATCCGCGACGCTGCGAGGGGGTAAGAGGGTAAGTGGACGTTGATCGTGGCGGTGAGCCTCGGCCAATCCAACGATGGGACGCATCGCACAAACGGCGCGGGCTGCATCATCCGCGCCTGATCGCATGATGACATCTCCAAGGCGTTCCGCGGCCAGCTGATCCTTGCGCGGCTCGAAAAGCTGCCGATGACCGGCCCCCCGTTACCAGCGCGATCACGACAGGCGTTTCGATTTCGCTGCTCTGTACAGCCCTCGGCGTCCGAGGGGCACCGCAGGCCCAAGTTCATTCCTTCGCCCGCCATGGGGTCGCACGCCGCGATGGCAAGGATGCGCCCCATGGCTGATACCAAGACCGACGCCCGCATCTTCTTCTGGCCAGAAATATCCTGGGGGAGCGCAACGCGCGGGGGGCAACGCCCCCTACTGCCCGCGCGGCTTGGCACGAAGGGTTGGATCCGCCTCGCGCGGGTCTTCGGGCCAAGGGTGGCGCGGGTATTGCGCCTTCATGTCCTTGCGCACATCGGCGTAGGAGCCCTCCCAGAAACCGGGAATGTCCATCGTGGTCTGCACCGGCCTGCGCGCCGGAGACAGCAGCGTCACCCGCAAGGGCGTGCGCCCGACCAGCGGATGGCTGCGTTGGCCGAACATCTCCTGAATGCGCAGCTCGATCTGCGGATGTTCGCCGGAATAGTCGATGGGAATCTCGCGGCCAAGCGGCGTGACAAAGCGCCCCGGCACCGCCGTATCCAGCGCCTGCATCTGCCCCCAGTCCAGCCGGGCCCGCAGCGCCGGCAGCGGGTCGAAGCGCTTCCAGTCCTCGGCGGTCTTCACGCCGCTCAGAAACGGCAACAGCCAATCCTCAAGCGTGTCCAGCAGCGCAGGATCGGACATATCGGGCAGATCAAGCCCGCCGTCGCGCCCCAGCGCCACGCGGGCGGCAAAGCGCCGTGCGGCATCGCTCAGCGACAGGCCCAGATCGCGCACTCCGTCCAGCATGGCGCGGGCCACCGCCTCGGCAGGTGCGTCTTTCCACAGCCGGTCATCCAGCGCGATGGCCCCGAGCTTTTCCTGCCGCCGCGCCACCACCCGGCGCTCGCGTTTCGACCAGGCACAGCTGTCCTCCCAGACGATCTGGTCGGCAAACAGCGCCCGCAGCTCGCTTTCGGTGATCTGGATCGCCTGCCGGATACGGGCCTCGCGCGGGTTGCCGTCGGTGTCGGTGACGACGATCAGCCGGGCGCTTGCCAGCGGGTCGGCGTCGTCCATCACCGCGCCCTTGCCGCCAGAAAGCTGATAGTGGGCGGCATCGCCCTTGCGGCGCAGGCCGATGCGGTCGGGATAGGCCAGCGCCGCCAGCGCGGCAGCGCCCTGCGCGGGGCCCTTGGTGCTGCGCGCTTTCAGCCGCCGTGCCTCGGCCCGGATACGCTCGAGCGACGGGCGGTTTAGGCCATAGGGCCGAGTCTGCGCAAACCGGCGGGCATCGCGCAGCGCCTCAAGCCGCAGCAGCAGATCGCTGGGCGCGCCCTTGATCGGATCGCGGTCGGCCAGCAGCGCCGCCAGCGGCGCAGCCTCCGGACCGCCCAGTTCCAGCATATGCGCAAGGCGCGGGTGCAGCGGCAGCGCGGCGAGCCTGCGCCCATGCGCGGTGATGCGCCCCTTCGCATCCAGCGCGCCCAGCATGTGCAGCAGCGCTTGCGCCTCGGCATAGGCGCCGGGGTTCGGCGCGGTGAGAAACGGCAGATCGCCCGGCACAGTGCCCCAGAGCGCCAGTTCCAGCGCCAGCCCGGCAAGGTCGGCGCTTTCGATTTCTGCCGGGGGAAAGGCCAGCTGCGCGCCCTCTTCGCCCTTGGTCCAGAGCCGGTAAGACACGCCTTGCGCCACCCGGCCTGCGCGCCCGGCGCGCTGCGTGGCCTCGGCGCGGGTGACGCGCTCGGTCACAAGGCGCGACATGCCCGAGCCGGGATCGAAGCGCGCCCGCCGCGCCCGCCCGCCGTCGATCACCACGCGGATGTCCTCGATGGTCAGCGAGGTTTCCGCGATCGAGGTGGCAAGCACCAGCTTGCGCCCTTGGGATTCGGGCTGGATCGCCGCGCGCTGGGCCGAAAATTCCATCGCGCCGAACAGCGGGCGGATGGTGACATCGGCGGGCATGCGGGATCGCAGCAGCGCCTCGGTGCGGCGGATTTCGCCTTCGCCGGGCAGAAAGGCAAGCATCCCGCCTTTTGTTTCAGCGGCGGCCTGCACGATCAGATCAGAGAGCGAGTCTTCGAACCGGCGACCTTTCGGCACGGGCTTGTCCAGCCAGCGGGTTTCGACCGGAAAGGCGCGCCCTTGCGAGGTCACGATGGGCGCATCCATCAGCGCCGCCACCGGGGCGGCATCCAGCGTCGCCGACATCGCCAGCAGGATCAGATCGTCGCGCAGGGCGCCGGCAATTTCAAGGCACAGCGCCAGCCCCAGATCGGCGTTGAGCGAGCGTTCGTGAAATTCATCGAACAGTACCGCGCCAATGCCGGGCAGGTCGGGATCGGACTGGATCATCCGGGTCAGGATGCCTTCGGTCACCACCTCGACGCGGGTGGATCTGGACGATTTCGCCTCGCCCCGGATGCGGTAGCCGATACGCTCGCCCGGAACTTCTCCAAGGGTTTCCGCCAGCCGTTGCGCGGCGGCGCGCGCGGCAAGGCGGCGCGGCTCGAGCATCAGGATCTTGCCGTCCGTCAGCCCTGCGTCGAGCATGGCCAGCGGCACGCGGGTGGTCTTGCCCGCGCCGGGGGGGGCTTGCAGCACGGCGCGGCCGCGCGTTTTCAGCGCGTCGATAAGGGCGGGCAGGGCGTCGTCGATGGGCAGGCGGAACATGCCCCGCTTATGCGCCATCGCCCGCCCGCCGTCGAGCCGTCAGTGCCCACCGCCCCCCGCCGCCGCGCGCGGCGGTTTCATCGCCAGCGCCAGCACCGCCAGCCCGACGAACAGCGCGGTGATCAGGGTGAACACGTCGATGAAGCTCATGACCGTGGCCTGCTGCGCCACCCGCGCAACCATCTGCGACAGCGCGCCGCGGGGTCCGTCGAGGCCCTGCGCTGTCAGGTTCGCCGCCATCAGGTCCAGCTGGCGCAGCGCCTCGGGATTGGACCAGTTGATGGTTTCGGACAGGCGCGCGGTATGCAGCGCGCCGCGATCGGTCAGCAGCGTGTTGATCACGGCCAGCCCCACGGCGCCGCCAAGGTTGCGCATCAGGTTGTAGAGCCCCGAGGCGTTTTTCATCTTCGAGCGCTCCAGCGTGCCAAGCGCAAGGTTGTTGATCGGCACCATGCAGATCATCAGCGATATGCCGCGCAGGATCTGCGGCACCAGCAATTCATTGAAATCCCAGTCGGCGGTCATGCCGGTCAACATCCATGACGACGTGCCAAAGCCCAGAAAGCCGAGCAACAGCATCAGCCTCAGATCCATCTTCGATGACAGCATCCCGGCGATGGGTGCAGTGAAGAACATCGCCATGCCCGACACGAACACCGTCTGGCCGGTCATCAGGCTGTCATAGCCGCGGATCTGCGCCAGATAGAGCGGATACAGATAGGTCATCCCGTACAGTCCGATGCCCATGACGAAGCTGAAGACCGAGCCGACGGCAAAATTGGTGTTCGCAAAGGCCGAAAAGTCGACGATGGGATTCTTCAGCGTGAAGGCCCGCCAGAAGGTGACGATTCCCCCCAGCACCATCACGACGAACAGGATCAGCACCATCTCGTCTTCGAACCAGTCGTTGCCGGGGCCTTCTTCCAGCACGAATTCCATGCCTCCAAGGAAACAGGCCAGCGCGCCAAGGCCGATCCAGTCGAAACTGGTGAACAGCGACCATTCGGGCTTGTCGAAATCGATCAGGGACAGCGCGCCAATGGTGACCAGAATGCCCGCCGGTACATTGACGAGGAACAGCCAGTGCCACGACATGGCATGGCTGAGATAGCCGCCGACCGTGGGGCCGACCGTGGGGGCAAGCGTCGCCACAAGGCCAATCATCGGCGATACGATGGCGCGTTTGGAGGGCGGAAAGATGGTAAAGGCCGCGGCGAACACCGACGGGATCATGCCGCCGCCCAAAAAACCCTGCACCGCGCGCCACAGGATCATTTCGGTGATGCTGCTGGAGGTGGCGCACATGAAGGATGCGGCCGTGAAGCCCGCCGCCGACACGGCGAACAGGTAGCGCGTCGACATCATCCGCCCCAGCAGGCCCGACAGCGGGATCATCACCACCTCGGCGATCAGATACGAGGTCTGCACCCAGCTGATTTCATCCGACGAGGCGCCAAGCCCGGCCTGAATCTCGGGAAGCGAGGCCGAGACGATCTGGATGTCGAGGATCGCCATGAACATGCCGAACACCATGACGAAGAACGCCGCGATGCGACGCGGCGTCATCTCGGGTTCTGGCTGGGCAGCGGGGGCGCTCATTGCAGCGCCTGCGCCACTGCTGTGCCTTCGGGAGCGGTGCGCCGGTCGATCTCGACCACGACGGACAGGCCGGCGCGCAGGCCCGGCGTGCCTTCGGGCAGCTCGATGCGCACCGGCACGCGCTGCACGATCTTGGTGAAGTTGCCTGTCGCGTTCTCGGTGGGCAAAAGCGAGAATTCCGAGCCGGTGGCCGGGGCGAGCGACACCACGCGGCCTTCGATCTCGTGGTCCTCCAGCGCGTCGATGCGGATCTTGGCGGTTTCGCCCGGCGTAATGCCGGCCAGCTGGGTTTCCTTGAAATTCGCCTCGACATAGAGCCCGCGATCGGGGACCACCACGGCAAGCTTCGCGCCAATGCTGACCAGTTCGCCCTCTTCGATGGCGATGTTGGCGACGGTGCCATCAAATGGCGCGCGCAGCACCGTGTGATCCAGATTGCGCTGGGCCTGGTCAATGTCGAGCTGAAGCGCGCGGCGCGAGGATTCGCTTTCCTCTCGCTGCGCCTTGAGCACATCGACATCCGCCTTCGCCCCGGCGATGGTGGCGAGCGCCGCCTGCCGGTTGGCGCGGCTGGTTTCCAGCGCCTCATTGGCATCGTCCAGATCGGCCTGAGACGAGACACCGCGTGCCCGCAAGCCTTCGATCCGGGCCTGCGAGGTCTCGGCGGCATGCAGCGCCGCATCGGATGCCGCAAGCTGGGCTTCGGCCTGCGTGACGCTGGCCTGCGCGGCGAGGATCTGCGCGTCGACCCGCGCCAGCGTGCGCGACAGCGTCAGCAGCTTGGCTTGCGCCTGTTCCAGTGCGATGCGGTAATCGCCGTCTTCGATCCGCACCAGCACATCGCCCTTGCTCACGTGCTGGTTGGCCTGCACCGGAATGTCGGCGACGTAGCCTTGCAGCTTGGACGACACCAGCGACATATCGGCTTGGACATAGGCATCATCGGTCTCCACCAGAAACCGCCCATTCGTCCAGTACTGGTAGCCCTCAAAGCCGCCCCCAAGCAGGGCCAACAGCGCGATGCTGGCCAGAATGGGTTTCTTGCGGCTTTTCTTTTCGGGCGTCTCGGCGGCGGTCATGGGGCGGTCTTTCAAAGAGGAAATATGGGGAGAAGGCGGATCGAACCGATCGGTTCGATGGCAACTAGGGCATCCCGGACTCAAAATCAAGACTTCATCGAACCAGTGGGTTCGATTATAAAGCGTGGCATGAGCACAAAGATCGATGAAAGCTGCGCGCAAAAGCGCCGTCATGCCGCCGGGCAAGACCCCGACAAACGCCGCCAGATTCTGGATGGCGCGTGGCGGATCTTTGTCGAACAGGGGTTCGATGCCGCCTCAATGAACAGCATCTGCAAGGCGGCAGGGGTGTCGAAGGGCACGCTGTATGTCTATTTCGACAGCAAGGAAGACCTGTTCGTCGCCTTGATCGAAGGCCGGCGCAGCGCCTTCTTCGCCGGAATCTCCGAGCGGCTGGCAGAGGCGGGCAGCACCGAAGAGCGGCTGCTGGCCTATGCCATCGGCCTGTCGACGCAGCTCAATTCCGATGACGTGATCCGGGCGCAGCGCATCGTGGTCAGCGTGGTAGACCGGATGCCCGAACTGGGCAGGCGCTTTTACGACGCCGGGGCGCGGCATTTCCATGGCTGCCTGACCGATTTCCTGACCCGCGAGGCCGAGGCGGGAAATCTGCGCATCGAGGATCCCGACCTTGCAGCGGTGCAACTGGTCGAACTGTCGACCGCCGGTACATGGCGGGCCCGGTTGTTCGGGCGCCGACAGGACGTGCCGCCCGAGGCCGAGATCGAACACACCGCCCGCGCCGCCGTGCGGATGTTTCTGGCCGCTTACAGCACCTGACCCTCAGACGGTGGGCCAGCGTTCGGCCAGCGCCCGGGCAAGCCGCGCATCGGTGTCGTCGATTGGCCCCTGCACGCCGGGGCGAAAGCGGGCGCGGAACGCGGCCAGCAGCGGCGCGTGCTGCGCTTCGCTGAAGACATAGCCAAAGCGGCGCAGGTCGGCGTGGAAATCGCCGGGGGCGTGGCCCGGCTCGGGGCACACCGCCAGATCTTTGTCCGCCAGTCGCGGCCAGTCGAACATCGGGCCGGGGTCGATCTTGCGCCCCGGCGCCATGTCGGAATGGCCGATCACCCGATGCGCGGGGATGTCCCAGCGCGCGAGAATCCCCGGCAGCAGCGTTTCGAGCGAGCGCATCTGCGCCTCGGCAAAGGGCTCGGCCCCGGTGTTCGCCAGCTCGATGCCGATCGAGTGCGAATTGACATCGTTTATGCTGCCCCATGCGCCGCGCCCAGCGTGCCATGCCCGCATGTCTTCGCGCACCAACTGCCAGCACTGGCCGGTGCGGGCGATGACGTAATGCGCCGAGACCTCCGAAGCGGGGTTGCACAGCCAATCCCGCGCGGCCGTGGCCGAGGCCATAGCGGTATAGTGGATCACGACGATATCGGGCCGAGCGCCAAGGCGGCGCTGGCCGAAATTGTCAGACGGATGCCAGACCGGGGTCAGCCGCCGCGCGCCGCGCGGAACGGCGCGGGATCCCACGAACAGGCAAAGCCGTCGCCATCGGGGTCAAGCCCCTTGCGGTCTTTCTGCGGGCCACCTTCGGACAGGAAGGCCGCCTGCGCCAGATCCGGCGAGGCATAGGCGTTGCAGGCGGCGCTGATGCGGTTGCCATCGTAGCGCCCCTTGCGATCATACATCGGCGAGCCGACAGGGTTCGACGTGCGCAGCGCGTATTCCACCACGTTCGGCCCGGTGCCATCGGGGCGCGGCGGCAGGTCGGTCGGCGCAACCACGTGATATTGCGATCGGTTCTGGGCGATCAGCGCGGCGTCGGCGCCGATGTCGCGCTCGGCGCTCACCGCTTCGAAGCTGTTCTCGTTCGAAATACCGGCGGCGTTGGTCACCACCTGCGGCTCGCTTACCAGCGGCGGCGGGGTGTTGCCGGGCGAGGCCTCGAGCGGGGTGATGCCGCTGTTGGCCGCCGCCGCACGCACCCGCGCCGTGGCATCGGCATCGCTGTCGGGTGCAGCGCCTGTAGGCGCCTGCACCACGCTCTGTCCCGGACGGATGCCGGGCAGGGGGGCCGCGCCGGCCTGCTCAGCCGCCTGCTGGCGCTGCGCGTAGGTCTGGTAATCCTCGAAACCCACACCGCTGTCCGGCACGCTTGGCGCGCAAGACGCCAGCGCAAGCGCCGCTGCGGTCATCATAAGTACAGTTTTCATCCTGCCCGTCACCCCTTGTTTCGGACTGCTTACCACCATTTCGCTGGCTTATCCACGAAGCCGACGGCGCGTTCCAGCGCATAGGCGGTGTTGAGAAGATCGCCTTCTTCCCAAGGGCGGCCGATCAGCTGAAGCCCCAGTGGCAGGCCTTCGTGGCCAAGCCCGGCGGGCACGCTGATGCCCGGCAGACCGGCAAGGTTCACCGTCACGGTGAAGACGTCATTAAGGTACATCTGCACCGGGTCCGCGTCCTGCATCTCGCCCAGCCCAAAGGCCGGCGAGGGCGTCGCAGGGGTCAGGATCGCATCGACACCATCGGCAAAGGCCAGCTCGAAATCGCGCTTGATCAGGCTGCGAACCTTGCGGGCCTTGTTGTAATAGGCGTCGTAAAAGCCCGCCGACAGCACATAGGTGCCGACCATGACACGGCGCTGCACTTCGGGCCCGAACCCCTCGGCGCGGGTCTTTTCATACATGTCATTGATACCCTCGCCGCTGGCGAGCTTGGCGCGGTGGCCATAGCGCACCCCGTCATAGCGGGCGAGGTTCGAAGACGCCTCGGCGGGCGCAATGACGTAATAGGTCGGGAGCGCGTATTTGGTATGCGGCAACGAGATGTCGACGATCCTGGCCCCCGCATCGCGCAGCATGTCGCGGCCACGATCCCACAGGGCGTCGATCTCGTCAGAGATGCCATCGATGCGGTATTCGCGCGGAATGCCGATGGTCTTGCCGCGGATATCACCAGTCAGCATCGCCTCGAAATCGGGCACCGGCAGATTGGCCGAGGTGCTGTCCTTCGGATCGTGCCCACACATGGCGTTCAGCAGGATGGCGCTGTCGCGCACGTCCTTGGTCATCGGCCCGGCCTGATCGAGCGAAGAGGCAAAGGCCACGATGCCCCAGCGCGAACAACGCCCGTAGGTCGGCTTGATGCCGGTGATGCCGGTAAAGGCCGCCGGCTGGCGGATCGATCCGCCGGTGTCGGTGCCGGTCGCCGCAAGGCACAGATCCGCCGCCACGGCCGATGCCGAGCCGCCCGAGGAGCCGCCCGGCGTCAGCGCCGCCGCGTCATCGCTGCGCCGCCACGGGTTCACCGCGTTGCCGTAACAGGATGTCTCGTTCGACGAGCCCATGGCGAACTCGTCCATGTTCAGCTTGCCCAGCATCACCGTCCCTGCCTCGAAAAGCTTCGAGGTCACGGTGGATTCGTATTCGGGCTTGAACCCCTCAAGAATGCGCGAGGCCGCCTGGCTTGGCACGCCCTTGGTGCAGAACAGGTCCTTGATCCCCATCGGAATGCCGCAGAGCGCGGGCGCATCCCCGGCCTGAATGCGCGCATCCGCCGCCGCCGCCTGCTGACGGGCAATCTCGGGGGTCTTGTGCACGAAGGCACCAAGCGCATCGGCGCCATCGATGGCGGCAAGGCAGGCCTCGGTCAACTCGGCGCTGGTCACGTCTCCGGCCCGCAGCGCATCGCGCGCCTCGGCCACCTTGAGTTTGGTCAGATCGCTCATTCCACCACCTTCGGCACGGCAAAGAAACCCTCTCGGGCGTCGGGCGCGTTCGCAAGGATCTTGTCCTGCATCCCGCCATCGGTGACGCCGTCAACCCGGCGGGCCAGCCGCATCGGCGTGACCGATACCATCGGTTCGACGCCACTCACGTCGACCTCGTTCAGCTGCTCGATGAAATCGAGAATGTCCGAAAATTCCTGCGCAAGCTCTGGCAGACGGTCTTCCTCGACGCGGATGCGTGCGAGCTTGGCCACCTTGGCGGCGGTGCCGGTGTCGATCGACATGGGCGGTTCCCTTGTCCCGTGAGGTTTTGCCCGCTTTACCGCCGCAGGGCGCGGGCCGCAAGCACCGGGGCGCCGCCGCAGCGCTTTCCACGTTTCACAACACCGAAAGACAGGCGCCGCGCCCCGGTTTCTTCTGGCCTGAAATATCCCGGGGGGCCCGAAGGGCGGGGGCGGCGCCCCCTCCGCCCGCGCAATCCGCGCCTGCGCTGCGCCGCAAAACGCAGGCTCACTCCAGCTCATAGGGCAGCAGGCCGCGCCGTTCGGGATGGATCGACAGCTGACGCTCAAGCGGCGGAACCGAGCGCTGGTGGCACGTCGTGCGCTCGCAGATGCGGCAGGAAATGCCGATCGGCTCGAAGGCGCCGTCGCGGTTCAGGTCCATCCCGTCGGCATAGACCAGCGCCCCGGCGTGCTTGACCTCGCAGCCAAGCGCCATGGCATAGCGGCGCACTGGTGCGCCGAAATGCCCACCGCGCTTGGTCACATCGCGCGCCAGCAGCACATAGCGTGCGCCATCGGGGGTTTCCGCCAGCTGGCGCAGAAAATGTCCCGGCGTTTCAAAGGCTCGGTGAACGTTCCACAGCGGGCAGGCCCCGCCGAAACGGGCGAATTGCAGCCGCGTCGCCGAATGCCGCTTGGTGATCGTTCCGGCCTGATCGACCCGCGCGAAAAAGAACGGAATCCCCTTGGCCCCGGGCCGTTGCAGTGTCGACAGGCGATGCGCCACCTGCTCGATGCTGGCCCCGAAGCGCGAGGCAAGCAGCTCCAGATCGTGGCGGGTGTCCTGCGCCGCCGCAAGAAAGGCACGATAAGGCATCAGCGCCGCCCCGGCGAAATAATTCGCAAGTCCCAGCTTGGCGATGGCGCGCGCGGCGTCGGTGTGAAACCGCGCCAGATCCAGCGTTGCTTCAAGCAGATCGTTTTGGCGCAGCAGCGCCACCTGCACCAGCAGCTGGAAGCTTTGGGTCTCTGTCGGGACCAGCCCGGAAATCGTCAGCTTGTGCGCTGCGCTGTCATAGTTGCGCAGCGGCTCGGCTTGGGTGATCTCGACCGAGATCCCCCGGTTCTGCAGGTGCGAGATTACCGCCGTGCGGGTCTCACCGCTCAGCTTGCTGGCAAAATGTTCGGCAGCGCGATCGACCGCATCAAGGTAATTGTCGCAGTAATGGAAGAAATCGCGCACCTCTTCCCAAGGCGAGGGTTGCAGCTGCGATCCCTCGCGCCCCAGCGCCTCGTCAAGGCTGGCAAGCCGCTCATGGGTTTGTCGATAGGCGCGGTGCAGCTCCAGAAAGGCCCGCGCAAGGGCGGGCGCGTTCGATGCCGTCAGCCGCAGATCCGCCAGCGGAGGCGTTTCGGCAAACAGCGGATCGGCCAGCGCCTCGCGCATGTCCGAGACCAGCCGTTCACTATCGCCCTGTCCCAGCTCGGTCACGTCAAAGCCGAATTCCTGCGCCAGCGCCAACACCACGGTGGTCGACACCGGCCGGTTGTTGTTTTCCATCTGGTTGAGGTAGGGCAGCGAAATCCCCAGCTTTGCGGCGAAATCCTTTTGCGTCAGGGCAAGGCGCCCGCGCAGGTCTCGCAGTTTTGCGCCAGCGTAAAGCTTGCGTATCGCCATGGTCGTCCTCCTCCCGTTTGCAGATTAGCGCCGGGTGGAGGACTGTTTTGCAAATCTTTGCGACCGGGTCCAGCCCGTCAGTAGCCGCGCAGCTTGCGCTCGCGGGCAAAGACGATGGCGATCGACACCATTGATCCCGCACCGGTGGCGAACATCAGCCAGAGCAGGGGGTCTGCGCCGCTGCCTGGTTGCAGCAGGCTGCCGGCAAGCGCCGACAGGCCGGCTCCGCCGCCGATCATGATCGCCCCCGACAGGCCCGAGGCGGTGCCCGCAAGATGCGGGCGCACCGACAGCGCCCCCGCCGTGGCGTTGGGAATGGTCATGCCGTTGCCAAGCCCGACAAAGGTCATGCAGCCAAAGAACGTCCAGCGCGAATCGAAGCCGGCGGCGAACAGCACCAGCGCCAGCGCAAGGCCTGCGGTGTTGATCATGCAGCCCCAGAGGATCATCCGGTTGACCCCGACCCGCGACGACAACCGCCCCGACAGCCCGTTGCCGACGAAATAGCCGATGGCGGGCGCGCCGAAAAAGAACCCCAGCACCGAGGGCGTCATGCCGAACACTTCCGAGCCGACAAAGGGGGCGCCGCCGAGATAGGCAAAGAACGCCCCCGACGACAGCGCGCAGGTCAGCGCGTAGCCCCAGAAGCGCGGGCTGCGCAGCAATTCGGGGTATTCGCGGAACTGCTGGCCCAGCGAAAGCCCGCGCGACACCAGCGTTTCGCCCAGATCGCGCCAGCTCAGCCAGAAGATGCCAAGCCCCATGATCAGCAGCATCCAGAAGGTGCTTTGCCATCCAAAGATCTCGTCGAGCATGCCGCCGATCACCGGGCCGATCATCGGCACCACGGCCACGCCCATGGTGACATAGCCGATCATCGACGCTGCCTGATCCTGCGGAACGATGTCGCGCACCACGGCGCGGCTAAGCACCATGGCGGTGACCACCACCGCCTGACACATGCGAAAGATCAGGAATACAGCGGTGTTGGGCGCAAAGATGCAGCCCAATGTGGCGATGCAGAACAGCCCGACCCCCCACAGGATCACCGGGCGCCGCCCCAGCTTGTCCGACAGCGGCCCGATGACGATCTGAAGCGCCGCGTTGACCCCCAGATAGATCGCCACCGACAGCTGCATCACCCGGTAGTCGGTGTCGAAATGGGTCACCATCTTGGGCAGCGATGGCAGGAACACGTTCATGGCCAGCGCGGAAAGACCGGCAAGCAGAATGAGTGTGACAATATGAGGCGGGGTGCTACGATCCAGAAAACGGACCAAGGGCGGCTTGGACATGGGTCATGGGGTAAGCTGCGGCTTGTGTCTTGTCTATCCGGAATGCGTCACAGGTACAATTTGGCGATTTGCAATTTGCAAACATCGGCCTTTTCAGGATTTGCAAATTTGCCGAAATTCTCTTGAGCAATGGTGTTTCAGGGGTATGGTTCGCCCAAACGGAAAGGGACGGACATGAAAGACATTCTGCACGAACTCGAAGAACGTCGCTCCGGTGCTCGCCTTGGTGGCGGGCAAAAGCGCATCGACACCCAGCACGCCAAGGGCAAGCTGACCGCGCGCGAGCGCATCGAGCTGCTGCTCGATGAGGGCAGCTTTGAAGAATACGACATGTTCGTCGCCCATCGCTGCACTGATTTCGGCATGGAAAAGAACCGCCCCTACGGCGATGGCGTGATCACCGGCTGGGGCACGATCAATGGCCGCATGGTCTATGTGTTCAGTCAGGATTTCACCGTGCTGGGCGGGTCGGTGTCTGCCACCCATGCGCAGAAGATCTGCAAGATCATGGATATGGCGGTGCAGAACGGCGCGCCGGTCATCGGGCTTAACGATAGTGGCGGCGCGCGCATTCAAGAGGGCGTGGATTCGCTCGCCGGATACGCCGAGATCTTTCAGCGCAATGTCGAAGCCTCGGGCGTGGTGCCGCAGATTTCCGTCATCATGGGGCCCTGCGCTGGCGGGGCGGTCTACAGCCCGGCGATGACCGACTTCATCTTCATGGTGCGCGACACCTCGTACATGTTCGTGACCGGCCCCGACGTGGTCAAAACCGTCACCAACGAGGTGGTCACCGCCGAGGAGCTGGGCGGCGCGTCCACCCACACGAAAAAATCCTCGGTCGCCGATGGGGCATTTGACAACGATGTCGAAGCGCTGGCCGAAGTGCGCCGCCTTGTCGACTTCCTGCCGCTCAACAACCGCGAAAAGCCGCCGGTGCGACCGTTCTTCGACGATGTCGACCGCATCGAGACTTCGCTCGACACCATCATCCCCGAGAACGCCAACCAGCCCTACGACATGAAGGAGTTGATCCTGAAGGTCGCCGACGAGGGCGATTTCTACGAGATTCAGGAAGATCACGCCAAGAACATCATCACCGGCTTCATGCGGCTCGAGGGGCGCACGGTGGGCATTGTCGCGAACCAGCCGATGGTGCTGGCGGGGTGCCTTGATATCGACAGTTCGAAAAAGGCGGCGCGCTTCGTGCGCTTTTGCGATTGCTTCGAAATCCCGATCCTGACCTTTGTCGACGTGCCGGGCTTTTTGCCGGGCACCGGGCAGGAATATGGCGGCGTCATCAAGCACGGTGCCAAGCTGCTGTTCGCCTATGGTGAGGCGACGGTGCCCAAGGTCACGGTGATCACCCGCAAGGCCTATGGCGGCGCTTATGACGTGATGTCCTCCAAGCACCTGCGCGGCGATGTGAACTACGCATGGCCCACCGCCGAAATCGCGGTGATGGGCGCCAAGGGCGCGACCGAGATCATCCATCGCGCCGATCTGGGCGATGCCGACAAGATCGCCGCCCATACGGCGGAATACGAAGACCGCTTCGCCAACCCCTTTGTCGCCGCCGAACGCGGCTTCATCGACGAGGTGATCCAGCCGCGATCGACCCGTCGCCGGATCAGCCGCGCCTTTGCCATGTTGCGCAACAAGAAGCTTAGCAACCCCTGGAAGAAACACGACAATATCCCGCTGTAAGTGGGCAGGGAGGGCAATCATGAGCCGCAACATCCGCAAGGGCTGGCATCTGGCCAATGAGGACGGGGCGTTGATCCTTGCCCGCCGCTGGCCAGCGCGTTTCGATCTGGCGGTCGAAACGCTGCTGCCGAAGGTTCGGCACAAGGCGCGCCTTGCGCATCATGTGCGTCAGGACCTGTGGCGCGCCCTGCAGGGGCTTCGCGGCTTTACGCCATGCATCCGCGTTGAGGAGAGCGCGGACGCGACCCGGCTGATCGCCGGGGGTCAGCTCGATGCGGGAGGGGCGCGCAACGCGGCGCTCGCCCGCATCGAGGCACTGCTGGAAGACCCGGACCGCCGGGCGCGCTGGACAAGGTGGTCCTGAAATGACGTCGCTGTTTCCCATCATCGTGGCGGCTGCCACGGCCCCACTGGCGCAGGGCGCGCCGGTGACGGTGCCTTCGGGCATGGCGGTCAGCTTTCATGACATGATCCGGGACGACAATGGGCAGGGGCCGGTCTTTCGGCTGCGCTTTGTCGCGCCGGCGCTGGCGGGCGAGTCGCCCGATTTCGACCATCTGGCCGCTGACATGGATTCGCTTTGTGCGCAGCTTGCCGTTTCGGCAACTGACGACAGTGAATCCCAACCGACGCGCATCGTGATCTCGCTGATAGAATCGCCGGTGACCTTCGGCGAAATTGCGCCGCAGGTGACGCAGGTTTTCGAGGCCTACAGCCTTGAGAACGGCCGCTGCATCTGGGAGGCATTCTGATGCAAGCCCTTAGTCTTGAAAGGTATTTTGTCAATGGGGCAGGCACTGCGTCTTTCCCGCCACAAAATGCCTATCTCGTTGCGATTACATGTTGCCCCCCAAATATTTGGGCTATGTTGAGGTCGGATTGCGCCCAAGCAATCTTTACCTCGGAACGAGGACGGGTCGGACCACATGGTCTTGCCGGTTCCGTTGAACATGACAGGAGACAAAGATGTCCAAGAGCATCAAAGTTCTGGCAATGCTCGGCCTTTTCGGCCTCGCAGCCTGCGGCCAGCAGGAAGAAGAGTACGTCGTCGCAGAACCGGAGCCGATCAGCGTCGAGCCCGTGTACACCGGCAAGTACAAGTGATCTGACGGGACGGGCCTCCGGGCCCGTCCCCCACCACCCGGGGCACGGCCTCGGGCGCATCGCCCCCGCGGCGCCCCCAACCAAGGAGGGCGCGCGATGCTGAAACACCGCGGCTTTCCCGGGCGACTGCCCGGAAGCGATTACCAATTCATTATTCGTCGGGGAAACCCGAAAGGTGCGACGCCGCTGACCAAGCGCGAGCGATACCGCGATCGCAAGTCGGCGGACAAGCGAGCCGATCTTGCCTTTATGGCGGCGCTCTGGGCGCATTTCGGCAGCGAGCCGTTTGAACGGGGCAACCTTGATGCCGGCCGCCTGTCATGGCTGTTCGGCCGCGAGGTGCTGCCCTTTGACGACCCCTTCGATCCCGCAAGCTACGAATCGCTGCTGGTGATCAACGAATCGGTGGCGCGGGTGTCTTTCCCCGAAGCCTTCGAAGAAGGGTCGGAATGGGCCTGATTGCGTTTGAACATGCGCGGGTTCTGCCTGCCGCTTTCCCGGGGACCGGGAAAGCGTGCAATGACGCCGGGGCAGGCGGGCAAGGTTCCGCCCACGCGCCCACAACGATGCGAATCCTGTGGAACATCCTTGCGGGCTGTGGCGTTGATGCGTTGATTGCAGTTTCGGAACACAGGGAGTTTTCCACATGGGCAAGACCATCCTCAAATCAGTCGCCATCCTTGGACTTTTCGGCCTCGCGGCCTGCGAATCGTCCGACCTGCCGCGCGCAGGGATCGGTGCAGGCGCTGGCTACTTGGCAGACCGCGCCCTTGGCGGCGACGGCATGGTCGGCGCGGCCGTTGGTGCAACCGCGGGTGTCGTGTGTGACGACGTCACGCCGGGCGTGTGCAGATAAGAGCTTCCTGACCGCCGGGCAGCGCGCCCGGCCGGATCAGTTTTGCAAGCCATCGGGGCCCCGTGCCCCGGTGGCTTTTTTCGTGCCTCGCGGCCAGTGCGCTGCGGGTGCCAGAGGTTAAGAAGGAAAGGGACGGAGATGTTCGACAAGATCCTGATCGCCAACCGAGGCGAGATCGCCTGCCGCGTGATCAAATCGGCGCAGAAGATGGGCATCAAGACGGTGGCGGTCTATTCCGACGCCGACAAGCACGCACTGCACGTGGCGATGGCCGACGAGGCGGTGCACATCGGCCCGCCGCCGGCGAACCAGTCGTACATCATCATCGACAAGATCATGGAGGCCATCAAGCAGACCGGCGCGCAGGCGGTGCATCCGGGCTATGGCTTCCTGTCCGAGAACCCGAAATTCGCCGAGGCGCTCGAGGCCGCCGGCGTCGCCTTCATCGGCCCGCCCAAGGGCGCGATCATGGCGATGGGCGACAAGATCACCTCGAAGAAGCTGGCTCAAGAGGCCGGGGTCAACACCGTGCCGGGCTATATGGGCCTGATCGAGGATGCCGAAGAGGCGGTGAAGATCTCCAATCAGATCGGTTATCCGGTGATGATCAAGGCCAGCGCCGGGGGCGGCGGCAAGGGGATGCGCATCGCCTGGAACGACGACGAGGCGCGCGAGGGCTTTCAGAGTTCGAAGAACGAAGCGGCCAGCAGCTTTGGAGATGACCGGATCTTCATCGAGAAATTCGTCACGCAGCCGCGGCACATTGAAATTCAGGTGCTGTGCGACGCGCATGGCAACGGGCTGTGGCTGAACGAGCGCGAATGCTCGATCCAGCGCCGCAACCAGAAGGTTGTCGAAGAAGCGCCCAGCCCCTTCCTTGATGCACAGACCCGCAAGGCGATGGGCGAGCAGGCCGTAGCGCTGGCCAAGGCAGTGGATTACACCAGCGCCGGCACGGTCGAATTCATCGTCGATGGCGACAAGAACTTCTATTTCCTTGAAATGAACACCCGGCTTCAGGTCGAACACCCGGTGACCGAGCTGATCACCGGCATCGACCTTGTCGAACAGATGATCCGCGTCGCCGATGGCGAGGCGCTGACGATCACTCAGGACGATGTGAAGATCAACGGCTGGGCCATCGAAAACCGGCTTTACGCCGAAGATCCCTATCGTGGCTTCCTGCCGTCGATCGGCCGTCTGATCCGCTATCGCCCGCCCGCCGAGGGCCCGCATGGCAGCGGCATCGTGCGCAACGATACCGGCGTGTTCGAGGGCGGCGAGATCAGCATGTATTACGACCCGATGATCGCCAAGCTGTGCACATGGGGGCCGACCCGCGAGGACGCCATCGAGACGATGCGCAATGCGCTCGACAGTTTCGAAGTCGAGGGCATCGGCCACAACCTGCCCTTCGTGGCGGCGGTGATGGATCACCCGCGCTTCATCTCGGGCGATATCACCACTGCCTTCATCGAAGAGGAATACCCCGAGGGTTTCCACGGCGTCACCCTTGCCGAAGACACCCTGCTCAGCATCGCGGCGGCAAGTGCAGCGATGAACCGGGTGGCCGAGATTCGCCGGGCGCGCATTTCGGGCACGCTCGACAACCACGAGCGCAAGGTGGGCGATGTGTGGAACATCGCGCTTCAGGGCGTGGATTTCGACGTGACCATCGCGGCGGACAAGTCCGGCTCGACCGTCAGCTTCGCCGATGGCGCCGACCTGCGGGTTGAGGGCGACTGGACGCCGGGCGACGCGCTCGCGCATATGGTTGTGGATGGCAAGCCGCTGGTGCTCAAGGTCGGCAAGATCTCGGGGGGCTTCCGCATCCGCTCGCGCGGGGCCGATCTCAAGGTGCATGTGCGCACGCCGCGTCAGGCGGAACTCGCCCGGCTGATGATCGAAAAGCTGCCGCCCGATACGTCGAAGATGCTGTTGTGTCCGATGCCGGGCCTCATCGTCAAGATGAACGTCGCGGTGGGCGACGAGGTGCAGGAAGGTCAGGCGCTGTGCACCGTCGAGGCGATGAAGATGGAAAACATCCTGCGCGCCGAACGCAAGGCCGTGGTGAAAAAGATCAACGCTGACCCCGGCGACAGCCTTGCTGTGGACGACGTGATCATGGAGTTCGAATAAGGGCGCATCGGGATGGCGCGGCGCGACATATCCCCTTGCAAGGGCGCTCCGGCCAAGGCCGGGGCGGACCCGTTGCATTTGACGCAAACGCGCCGTTGCCGCCCCATTCTTCGGCCATGCAGGTCACCTTTGTTGGCCAGACTTGTCTCAGGTCTGGTCAAAGGGGAGTCTCATGGTCCGTCGCATGTTTGCGGGGTTTGTCGTTACGCTGTCTCTGAGCGGCTGCTTCTTCGATACGGAGACGTCGTTGCGCAAGCATCTCGAACAGACGGTGTATGTGCGCGAGCCGCTGTATTTCCGGGACCGGCTGGGCTGCACTGCAGCGATGTATTCGCTGTATGCGCGCTATCCCAAGGCGGGCCTGACGCAGGTCGGCGATCTGTCCGGCGCGCTTTACCTGCTCGAAAAGGGCAGGCCGGTCGCCTTCTCCATGGGGCTCAGTCCGCACGAGATTTCCCTTGCCGTGCGCGAGCACGAGCAACGCTCGGGCCTTGGCATCATTCAGGCAGGCGCGGCGGGTGTCGCGATGTGCATGGACGAAGACATTCAGGATCTGCTGTTCGATGCCATGCTCAGCCCCGCCACGCTGACGATCTACGATCCCAACACCAAGATCCTGACGCTGGTCGACTGGAAGAACAAGCGCGCCTGGGCTTTGCGGGCGATGGATTACTGACAGCCGGGGGCGGTGGCCGCCGCCCTCACGGCGGCGTCAGGGTTCTGTGCTGGTCGCGCACTTCCTGCTGGCGCAGGGGCAGCTTGTCGATCGACCGGGTGATCTCGCGCACGTCCCATGGCGCCGGTTTGCGGAACAGGATGGTGCCATCCTTGGCGATCTGCGCCAGCATGAAGCCGCGCGGGCGCAGCGCCAGCCGGATCGGCGAGCGTGCCGCCGGATCGGTGTCGGTCAGCACGATCACATCGCGGGTTGCCAGCGCGTCCAGCCGTTCGGCGATGAATGCCATCTGCTGGATGTATAGCGGATCGGCGGGGTTGTCGGCAAAGACCACCAGCGGGCGCGCCGTCCAGCGGAACTCTTCCAGCGTTGCGCCCTCGGCGGAACGGATGATCTCTGCCCCGGGCTGCTCGGCGGCAGCAACGGGGCAGGCGAGCGTGGCGCCGATCAGCGCAATTGCGGTCCTTCGGATCATGCCTTGCAATATAGGTGCGATCGCGTCCGCTGCATATGGCTACCCTGTGCGCGAGGCGATTTTTCTCAGGATTAACCACATCGTCAGGGAAGGGACCGCATGATGCCGCGGATCTTTTCAAAGGACGATTGTCATGGATGTTATCCTGCATCTTGGGGCCCATCGCACGGGCTCCACCACTTTTCAGACCTATCTTCGCGGCGTCGATGCGCAGCTTGCCGGGCAGGGCATCGGCGTCTGGGGGCCGTGGCAGACCCGCAAGGGCCTGCTGCACGGCCTGATGGACCCGTCGCAACACCCAGCCGATGCGCAGCGCGCGCAGGGGCGTGTACGCCTCGCGCTCAAGGGCAGCGCCCGGCGCGGGCTGTCGCAGCTGCTGGTCTCGGACGAGAACATGCTTGGCTCGCCGCGCGCCTGTCTGCGGGCAGAATGCCTTTACCCAGAGGCGGGCAACCGGCTGCGCCGCGTCGCTGCGGGCTTTCCGCAGCTGTCGCGCGCCGTGATCCAGATCCGCTCGCCGGAAATGTGGTGGGCCTCGGCGCTGGCGTTTCTGGTGGCGCGCGGGCTGCCCTTGCCGACGCCGGCGCAGCTGGGGCGGCTGGTGGCGGCACAGCGCGGCTGGCGGCAGGTGATCACCGATGTGGCCGCGGCGCTGCCTCTCACCGAGCTGCTGGTCACCCCGTTCGAACGCTACGTGATGCGACCCGACCGGTTGCTGCGACAGGCGAGCGGGCTGCTGTACACGCCGCCGATGCCGCCAACCGGGATCTGGGCGCATCGCGCGCCCTCGCTGGCCGATCTGCGCGAGGCGCTTGCCCTGCGCGGCGAGGACCCATCGGCGCTGCCGCAGGGCGAGGGGCGCTGGATGCCCTTTACCCAAGCGCAAAGCGCGCAGCTGCGCGAACAATATGCGGACGATCTGTTCTGGCTGCGCGCCGGGGCGGACGGGGTTGCACGACTGACAGAGGACCCGGAAGCGGACCAACGCAGGCCAGACCGGCCGCCCGCTCCACAAGAGAGAGGAGACACCCATGACAGCGAAAAGGGACGATTGGCAGGCGCTCGCTGAAAAGGAACTGCGGGGCAAGCCGTTGAGCGATCTGAACTGGCAGACGCTTGAGGGGATCGAGGTCAAGCCGCTGTACACCCCCGAGGATATCGAAGGGCTGGCGCAGCTGGGCGAGATGCCGGGGATCGAGCCGTTTACCCGCGGCGTCAAGGCAACGATGTATGCCGGGCGGCCCTGGACGATCCGCCAATACGCGGGCTTCTCTACCGCCGAGGAATCCAACGCCTTTTACCGCAAGGCGCTGGCGGCGGGGCAGCAGGGCGTGTCGGTTGCCTTCGATCTGGCCACCCACCGCGGCTATGACAGCGATCACCCCCGCGTGGTGGGCGATGTCGGCAAGGCCGGTGTTGCCATCGATTCCGTCGAGGATATGAAGGTGCTGTTCGATGGTATCCCGCTCGACAAGATCTCGGTGTCGATGACCATGAACGGCGCGGTGATCCCGATCCTCGCCAATTTCATCGTCACGGGCGAGGAACAAGGCCACAGCCGCGCCATCCTGTCCGGCACCATCCAGAACGACATCCTCAAGGAATTCATGGTGCGGAACACCTATATCTATCCGCCCGAACCGTCGATCCGCATCATTTCGGACATCATCGAATACACCAGCAACGAGATGCCCAAGTTCAACAGCATCTCGATATCCGGCTACCACATGCAGGAAGCGGGCGCGAACCTCGTGCAAGAGCTGGCCTTTACGCTGGCGGACGGCAAGGAATACGTAAAGACGGCGATGGATGCCGGCATGGATATCGACAAGTTCGCCGGGCGGCTGTCGTTCTTCTTTGCCATCGGCAAGAATTTCTTCATGGAAATCGCCAAGCTGCGCGCGGCACGGATGCTCTGGGCGCGGATCATGACCGATCTTGGCGCGCAGAACACCCGCTCCAAGATGTTGCGCACCCATTGTCAGACCTCTGGCGTCAGCCTGTCCGAACAGGACCCTTACAACAACGTCATCCGCACCGCCTACGAGGCGATGTCGGCGGCGCTTGGCGGCACGCAATCGCTGCACACCAACGCGCTGGACGAGGCGATCGCCCTGCCGACCGAATTCAGCGCCCGCATCGCGCGCAACACCCAGCTGATCCTGCAAGAGGAAACCGGCGTCACCAAGGTCGTCGATCCGCTGGCGGGCAGCTATTACGTGGAATCGCTGACCGCGCAGCTGGCCGAAGAGGCATGGAAGATCATCGAAGAGGTCGATGAGATGGGCGGCATGACCAAGGCGGTTGCCTCGGGGATGCCCAAGCTGCGGATCGAGGAAACCGCGGCCCGGCGGCAGGCCGCCATCGACCGCGGCGATGATGTGATCGTTGGGGTCAACAAGTACCGGCTCGCCAAGGAAGACCCGATCGATATTCTGGATATCGACAACGCCAAGGTGCGGCTTGGGCAGGTCGCCGGGCTGGAACGGTTGCGCGCAAACCGCGATCAGGCCGCCTGCGATGCGGCTCTGGCCGAGGTCGAGCGGCGCGCGAAAGAGGGCGGCAACCTGTTGGAAGCCGCGGTCGAGGCAGCCCGCGCGCGGGCCTCTGTCGGAGAGATCAGCATGGCAATGGAAAAGGTGTTCGGCCGCCATCGGGCCGAGGTCAAGACTCTGGCGGGCGTTTACGGCGCCGCCTATGAGGGCGACGAAGGCTTTGCCGCCATCCAGAAATCGGTCGAGGAGTTCGCCGAAGACGAGGGGCGCCGCCCGCGGATGCTGGTGGTAAAGATGGGGCAGGACGGGCACGACCGGGGGGCCAAGGTCATCGCCACCGCCTTTGCCGATATCGGCTTTGACGTCGATGTCGGCCCGCTGTTCCAGACCCCCGAAGAGGCGGCGCAGGATGCCATCGACAACGATGTGCATATCGTCGGCATCTCGAGTCAGGCCGCCGGGCACAAGACGTTGGCGCCGCAATTGGTGCAGGCGCTCAAGGATCAGGGCGCGGGCGACATCATCGTGATCTGCGGCGGCGTCATTCCGCAGCAGGATTACGAGTTCCTGTACAATGCAGGGGTGAAGGCGATCTTTGGTCCGGGCACCAATATTCCCAAGGCGGCGCAGGATATCCTGAAACTTATCCGCGAAGCGCGCGGCTGAGTTTCCCCTTGTGGGGGTGAAATCGCTGGGGCCGGGCCACAGCCGGCCTCCGTTGGCGTTTTGCGGCTTGCGCGGCGTCGGGCTTTTCCTATCGTGGTTCGACCGCAACCGATATGACTGGCCGCATGACCCTGCAACTCGATCACATTGTCGTCCTTGGGGAAACGCTGGAAGAGGCGGCGGCCCATGCCGAGGCGGCAACAGGCCAGCCGTTGCTGCCCGGCGGCAGGCATGATCGCTACGGCACGCACAACCAGTTGCTGGGTCTGGGCGGTGTTTACCTTGAGGCGCTGGCAATCGATCCCGCCGCGCTGCCACCCACTGGCGCGCGCTGGTTCGGGCTGGACCGGCTGAAGGGCCCGGCGCGGCTGGGCAACTGGGTCTGCCGCGTGCCCGATATCTCGGCGGCAATCGAGGCGCTTCCGATGGCGGGCCAGCCGGTGGCGCTGTCGCGCGGGCGGCTGCGCTGGATCATGTCGGTGCCCGAAGACGGCGAGCTGCCCTATGGCGGCATGTTCCCGGCGCTGATCCAGTGGCTCAGCCCGGTGCCCGCCGGGGCGATCCTGTCAGCATCGGGAACGCGGCTCGACCGGCTTGAGGTCACCCACCCGGACGCCGAGGCGCTGCAAGCGCTGCTGGCACCGCATCTCGATGCGCCGAAGGTGGCGTTTCGCAGCGGCGATGCGCCGGGACTGCGGGCCGAACTGGTCGGCGCGGGTGGGCAGAGGCGCATCTTGCAATGATCATCCGGCAGGCCCGGCCCGAAGATGCCGCAGCGCTTGTTGCCTTGTGGAACCCGTGGATCGAGACCACGGCCATCACCTTCAGCACCGATTTGAAGACAGCTGAGGGCGTCGCTGCCGACATCGCCGCCCGCGGCGCGGCGTTTCAGGTGGCCGAAGACGCGAGGCAGCTGGTCGGCCTTGCCACCTATTTCCCGTTCCGCAGCGGGCCGGGATATCGCTTTACCAAGGAACACAGCGTGATCCTCGCCCCCGAGGCGCGCGGCAAGGCCGCTGGCCGGGCGCTGATGGCGGCACTGGAAACCGCCGCGCGGGCCGAAGGCGTTCAGTCGCTGTTTGCCGGGGTGTCGGGGGAAAACCCCGAAGGCGTGGCCTTTCACGCCGCGCTTGGGTTCACCGAGGCGGCCCGCCTGCCACGCGTCGGGAATAAGTTCGGGCGCTGGATGGATCTTGTGCTCATGCAGAAATTTCTGTGATCGCGTCGGGTTGCGCCTGACAGCCCCCGCTGTCTGGGATAGAATCCCGCCATGTCGATCTGGTCCCGCATTTCCGAAGCCATTGCTGCCCTGCGCGCCGGTGAAAGCCTTGGCGCCGTGTTTGAACGTCTGCGCACGCCGCCCGAGCAATCCGTCGCCTTCACCATCGCGGTGATCGCGCTGTCGGCCAAGATGGCCAAGGCCGACGGGCAGGTCACCCGCAACGAGGTCAGCGCCTTTCGCGAGGTGTTCGCCATTGCGCCCGAAGACGAGGCGGCGGCAGCCCGCGTGTTCAACCTTGCCCGGCAGGACGTTGCGGGCTTTGAAGAATACGCCACCCGCATCCGCCGCATGTTCGGCGCGCGCACCGAGCCGCTGCGCGATCTGCTCGAAGGGCTGTTCTATATCGCCATTGCGGACGATCATTACCATCCGGGCGAGGATGCGTTTCTGGAACGTGTGGCCGCGATCTTCGAGATCCCCGAATCCGATTTTCGCACCCTGCGCGCCCGTTTCGTGCCCGATGCGGTGCCTGATCCCTATGCGGTGCTGGGCGTTTCGCCCGATGCGCCGCTCGACGAGGTGCGCCAGCGTTGGCGCGCGCAGGTGCGCGCCTGCCATCCTGACGTGATGCAGGCGCGCGGCCTGCCTCAGGAAGCGGTGAAGCTGTCCGAAAAACGTCTGATCGACATCAACCGCGCTTGGGAAGAGATCTCCAGACGGCATGCAGCCTGAT
This sequence comes from Salipiger sp. 1_MG-2023, assembly GCF_030547555.1. Lineage (NCBI taxonomy): Bacteria > Pseudomonadati > Pseudomonadota > Alphaproteobacteria > Rhodobacterales > Roseobacteraceae > Salipiger > Salipiger sp. 1_MG-2023. The sequence continues at coordinate 33,091 of NZ_JAUOQN010000031.1, forward strand.
GCGGCTGGCGTCCTATAACGTTGAATGGTTCGACGCGCTGTTCGACGATTCCGGGGCGCTGCTGGAAGACGGCTGGTCGGCCCGCTACGGTGTGACGCGCATCCGACAGGCCGAGGCGCTGGGCATCGTCTTTACCGCGATGGACGCCGATGCCATCATGGTGATCGAAGCCCCCGACACCAACACGCGGCGCGACACCGCTCGCGCGCTTCTCAGCTTTGCCGAGGCATTCAACCTGCGCACCACGGGCGTTCTGACCGGCTTCATCAACAGCACCCAGCAGGAAATCGCGCTGCTGTATGATCCTGCGGTGCTCAGCGTGCGGCACGTGCCGATGGACAGCCCCGATGCCCCCCGTTTTGACGGGGCGCTGCGCATCGACCTTGATATCGACGCCAAGGCCGAAGATGTGACCTTTTCCAAGCCGCCGCTTGAGGTCGAGGTGGTCACCGCCTCTGGGCAACGCTTCCGGCTGATCGGCGCGCATCTGAAATCGAAGGCGCCGCATGGGGCCAAGGGGCATGATCAGGTGATGCGTCTTTCCATCTCGAACCGGCGCAAGCAGCTGGCGCAGGCGATTTGGCTGCGGCGGCGCGTCGATGCGCTGCTTGCCGCAGGTGAAGAGGTCGTGGTGATGGGCGATCTCAACGATGGGCCGGGGCTGGACGAATACGAGCATCTGTTCGGTCGCAGTTCGGTCGAGATCGTACTGGGGCAGGGCGCAGGGGCGCTGCGCGATCCGAATGCGGTCGAGGCGCTGCGCCCCGGCCTTGCGCCGCAACCGACCTCGGCGCGGTTCTACATGGAAGATACCGGGCGCTACATGCAGTTCATGCTGGATTACGTGATGGTCTCGTCGGGGCTGGCCGAGGGCGCGCAATGGCGCATCTGGCATCCGTTCGACGATGCGGTGTGCTGGCGCGATGCGGATCTGTGCGCGGCGCTGCTGGATGCCTCTGACCATTTTCCCGTCACGGTGGATCTGGTCACGGACGATCCGTCGGCCTAGCCAAAACGCGCCCCCGAAGGGGCGCGCTGGGGTCTCATTGGGCGGGCACGGCGGCCTTGTCGCCGTCAAGCCCGGCGTCAGCGGCGCTCAGCGGCTTTTTCAGCACGATCAGCAGGGCGGTGGTGATCACCGTGCCGATGGCGATGGCCATGGCATAGCCGGCAAGGTTGGTCACCGCGTTGGGAATCGCCAGCACGAAGATGCCGCCATGCGGGGCCACCAGCTTGCAGCCCAAAAGCATCGACAGCGCGCCGGTAACGGCAGAACCGGCGACGATCGCGGGGATGACGCGGGCCGGGTCCTTGGCGGCAAAGGGAATCGCGCCTTCGGTGATGAAGCTCAGCCCCAGCACGGCGGACGCGCCCGACGCTTCGCGTTCTTCGCGGGTAAAGCGGTTCTTGGCGATCCATGCGGCGATGGCAAGGCCCAGCGGCGGGGTCATGCCCGCGGCCATGGTGGCGGCCATCGGCGCGTAGGTGTCAGACGTCAGCAGCCCGACCGAGAAGGTATAGGCCGCCTTGTTGATCGGCCCGCCCATGTCGATGGCCATCATGCCGCCCAGCACAAGGCCCAGAAGCACGGCATTGGTCGTGCCAAGCCCTTGCAGGAAGCTGGTCATCGCCGCAAGGATCGCGGCCACCGGCTCGCCGACGATATAGACCATCACAAGGCCGGTCACGAGGGTCGAGAGCAGCGGCAGGATCAGCACCGGCTTGAGCCCTTCAAGCGTTTGCGGCAGCTTGATGGTGTCGCGCAGCCAGCGCGCCACGTAACCGGCAAGGAAACCGGCGACGATGCCGCCAAGGAAACCCGCCTGCAGGTTGACCGCCAGCATCCCGCCGATCAGGCCCGGCGTCAGGCCCGGTCGGTCGGCGATGGAAAAAGCGATGAACCCCGCAAGAACCGGCACCATCAGCGCGAAGGCGCCGCCACCACCGATGGCCATGAGCGCGGCGGCCAGCGTGCCTTCCTGTTCAAAGGCCTTGATGCCGAACACAAAGCTCAGCGCGATCAGCAGGCCGCCCGCAACCACCAGCGGCAGCATGTAGGAGACGCCGGTGAGCAGGTGCATATAGGGGCCGGACCGGCTCGCAGAGCGTTTGGCCTTGGCATCGGCGACCTGACCGGCCAGCGACGCGGACCCGGCCTTGCCGCCCAGCACAGTGCCATTGGCGACGGCCTCGTCCAGCAGCTTGGGCGCGCCTTTGACGGCGGCGCCGACCGAGGTCTTGTAGACCTTCTTGCCGGCAAAGCGGCTGTCGTCGACATGGGTGTCGGCGGCGATCACCACAAGGTCGGCCTGCGCGATCTGCTCATCGCTCAGGGTGTTTTGCGAGCCGACCGAGCCTTGGGTTTCCACCGCGACGTCCCAGCCACGCACGGCCCCGGCCTTTTTCAGCGCGTCGGCCGCCATGAAGGTATGCGCGATGCCGGTCGGGCAGGAGGTGATGGCGACAAGCCGTGTCACAGCTGCGGGGGCAGCCGCAGGCGCGGGCGCTTCGACTGGCGCGTGCACGCGATCGCCTGTCAGTGCAAGCGCGGCGCGCAGAACCGCGCCGGTGTGCCGCACGGTGTCCGACGTGGAGGCCCGGTGCAGCGGCTTGTCAGCGAACCGTGTGCCGTCGATACCGATGTCGGTGGCCAGAAGCACCACGTCGGCCTCGGCGATCTCGGCCGCGCTCAGCGGGTTTTCGGTGCCGTTTGCGCCTTGGCGTTCGATGCGGATCTGGTGCCCCATGCGGTGGGCGGTTTCCGTCAGCGCCTCGGCGGCCATGTGGGTATGAGCAATGCCGGTCGAACAAGCCGTCACGGCGACGATCCTGGTCATGCGTGGATCCTCCCTTTCGTATGATCTTCGAGCACGGTCACGGTGACCGCGCGGGCGTGGTCCTCGATGCGTGCGGGGGCGGGCAGATGCGGGCCGATCTCGCCCAGAGCGCCGAGCGAAAAGGCGGTGGCAAGCCGGGCGCTGTCGGCCAGTGACAGGCCAAGCGTGTCGGCATGGATCAGCCCTGCGACCATGGCATCGCCGCAACCGACGGTGCTGACCACCTGCGTTTTTGGTGGCACGGCCAGTACCGCTTCGTGCGGGGTCACCAGCACGGCGCCATCGGCGCCCATCGACACGGCAACAAGCGCGATGCCCTTGCGGGTGATCTCGCGCGCGGCGGCCACCACCTGATCGGGGCCGGTCAGCCTGCGCCCAAGCAACGCGCCAAGCTCGTCGATGTTGGGCTTGATCAGGTCGGGCGCCGCGCGCAGCGCCTGTTCCAGCGGCGCGCCCGAGGTATCGAGCGCAACCTTCGCGCCGCTGCGTCTGGCCAGCGCCACCAGCCCGGCATAGGCATCGAGCTTTAGCCCGCGCGGCAGCGAGCCGCACAGCGCGACCCATTTCAGCCCGCCTTGCAGCAGATCCGTCAGCAGCTCGGCCACGACACGCAGATCGGCGGCGCTGGTGGGGGCGCCGGGAAAGTTCAGGTCGGTGACCGTGTCCGCGTCGGGATCGACGATCTTGATGTTGGTGCGGGTCGCACCATCGATGCGCAGGCAATCGTCATGCAGGCCAGCGGCCTTGAAATGCGCCTCGAACAGCGCGGCATTGTCGCGACCAAGCAGGCCGGTGACAGCAACGTCATGCCCGAACCGGGCCAGAAAGGACGCCACGTTGACGCCCTTGCCGCCAGCGTCGGTGCGGGTCGATGCGGCCCGGTTGACGCTGTCGAGCGCAAAGCCCGGGCAGGTCACGGTTTGGTCGATGGCCGAATTCAGCGAGACGGCGGCAATGCGGGGACGGCTCATCGCGATGCCCCCAGCGCCCGGACCGACGCCGCATCGGGGCAGGCCAGCGCCCGCTGTGCCAGGTCGCGGCATTGCTCCATCGACAGGCTGCGCAGCTCGGCCTTGACCGAGGGGATCGACGGGATCGACACCGACAGTTCCACCAGCCCCAGCCCGCTGAGGATGCGCGCACCCAGCGGATCGCCCGCGACGCCGCCGCAGGCACCGACCCAGATGCCCGCCGCGTTGGCGGCCTGCACCGTCTGGTCGATCAGCCGCAGCACAGCCGGGTGCAGCCCGTCGGCCTTGCGCGCCAGCGTCGGGTGCATCCGATCCATCGCCAGCGCGTATTGGGTCAGATCGTTGGTGCCGATGGAAAAGAAATCGACGCGCTGCGCCAGTTCGGGGGCCATCAGCACGGCCGAGGGCACCTCGATCATGATGCCCATCTCGGCGCGCTCGGCGCCGACCTCGGCGCGGATCTCTTCGGCGATGCGCAGCGCGGCATCGAGCTCGTCGGTCATCGCGACCATCGGGAACATGATGCGCACCGGGCCGCGCGCCGAGGCGCGGAAGATCGCCCGCAGCTGGGTGCGGAAGATCGGCTCGTGGGTCAGGCAGAAGCGGATGCCGCGCTCGCCCAGAAACGGGTTTTCCTCGACCGGCATCTGAAGATACGGGATCTCCTTGTCGCCGCCCACGTCGAGCGTGCGGATAATGATCGGCAAGCCGTTCATCGCGTCGAGCATGGCCGAATAGATCGCCGCCTGCTCGTCTTCGCTGGGCGCATGGTCGCGGTTCACGAACAGGAATTCGGTGCGCAGCAGGCCGACGCCTTCGCCGCCTGCCTCGATCGCCGCCGTCGCCTCGGGCACATCCGAGATGTTGGCGACAACCTCGATGCGCGCGCCATCGGTGGTGATGGCGGGCTTGTAGCGATCGCGCGCCTCAATCTCGCGCTGCCGGGCAAGGTCGTTCATCGCGGCCTCGGCCCAGTTGCGATCGGTGTCGGTCGGGCTTAGCACCAGCGCGCCGCCCATGCCATCGAGCAGCGCCGGGGTCCCGTTGGCCACGTCCAGCACCGACTGTCCGGCGCCCACCACAGCGGGAATGTCCAGAGAACGCGCAATGATCGAGGTGTGCGAGGTCGGCCCGCCAGACGCGGTGCACAGCCCCTTGACCAGCGCCTTGTCCAGCTGCGCCGTATCCGAAGGTGTCAGATCGTCGGCCACCAGCACGCAGGGCGTGTCGGGCAGGCGCGCGCCTCCCGTCACCCGGCCCAGCAGCTTGAGCACCCGCAGCCCGACATCGCGCAGATCGGTGGCGCGGGCGGCCAGCGTGGCGTCATGCATGCCCGCCAGCAAATCGGCGCGTTCGGTAAAGGCGGCGTTCCAGCCAGATGCGGCGCTGCGGCCTTGCGCGATCAGCCCGGCGGCGGCCTCGATCATTTCGGGGTCGCCAAGGAATTCCTGATGGGCGCGAAAGATCTGCGCCTTGGCAGGGCCGCTTTTCTTCCAGACCTCTTCATAGAGGTCTTCAAGCTGGCGCCAGGCGGTCTGGATCGTGGCGTCTAGCTTTTCGCGCTCGGCCACGGCATCGGCGGCGGTTTCGTCAAACGTGACATCTTCGCGCAGGAACTGGAAGACGGGGGCCAGCGCATAGCCGGGCGAGGAGGAGATCCCCGGCAGCACATGGCCCTCCCATTCGAGCGCCACGGCGGACGGGGCCGAGCCCGCCGCCGCATCCCCGGCGCTGTCATCTTCGTCTTCCAGCCCCGCAGCGAAGGCGGCGCGCAGGGCATCCAGTGCCTCCGCGGCCTGAGGTCCCTCGGCGGACACGGTGATCTCGGCGCCTTTTTCCGCCCCGAGGCGCAGCAGCGAGATCAGCGATTTGGCGTTGCCGGACCGCTCGCCATGGCGCAGCTGGATCTCGGCATCAAAGCGTTTGGCGATATCGACCAGCGCCGTGGCGGGGCGGGCGTGCAGCCCGTGCGCCCCGCGGATGGTCGCGGTAAAGGACTGGTCCAGATCGCTCGCCGGTGCGATATCGTTGGCGGGCGAGGGGGCCTGCCCGGTCAGGCGCGCCACGATATCGGCAGGATCGAGCGTGGTGGCGAGCTTTTCAGCCTCGGCCTCATCGCCCAGCACGTCGGTCAGGTTGGTCAGCACGGCAAGGTGTTCATCAGAGCGCGCAGCGATGGCAACCACCAGCCGGGCGCGCTCGCCCGAGCCCCAGTCGACGCCGGCGGGCAGCTGCACCACCGCGATGGCGGTGTCATGGATCAGGTCGCGATCCTTGGGCAGGCCATGCGGAATGGCGATGCCATTGCCAAGAAAGGTGTTCGCCACCTTTTCGCGCCCCATCATCGATGCGCCATAGCGCGGATCGATCTTGCCAGCGGCAGTGAGGAGATCCACGGCTTGTGCGATGGCATCGGCCTTGTCGGTGGCACTCTTGCCAATCGCGACGAGATCGTTTGTCAGGGTAAGCACGGTGTTCTCCTTGGCCTGCGCGTGTCAGTATGGTCGCGCGGTCAGAGGCACCCGCCAGATGAACAGAGTATGTCGCGCAGCATGGACAGGATTGTAATATTTGTCATATGGGCCGCGTTTGCCTGCCTTGGCGGGGCTGCGCAGGCGATCACCGTACTGACGCGCGATGGCAAGCCGATCGCGGGGCCGGCGCAGATGCATGGCGCAAGCTTTACCGCCGCCACGGGCACGCCGGTGCAGGTGGTGCGGCGCCCCTTCGATGGGCTTTACGCCGAGATCATGCTGGGCTTTGTCACCGGGCGCAGCAGGGCGGATGTGCTGATCTTTCCCGCCGCCTGGCTGCCGGATTTCGCGCCCTATCTTGCGCAGGTTCCCGAGGCGCTGGTGAGCGGCCCGCTGGTGCAGGGCATCGCCCCGGCCTTTCGCGACACGCTGATGCGCTGGCAGGGTGCGTGGAAGGCGGTGACGCTGGACGGCGATCTGCACATGGGGGCCTATCGGCGCGATTTGTTCGAAGACCCCGCCATCGCCGCTGCATGGCACGCGCAGACCGGCAGCGCGCTGGCTCCGCCGCGAACCTGGGTCGAATACACCCGGCTGGCAGAGTTTTTCGCCGCCCGACCCGAGGTGCGCTACGGCACGCTCGAGGCATCGGCGCAGGGCGGGCAGCGGCTGTGGTACCTGTTCAGTCACGTCGCCGCGCTGGTCCGCTCGCCCGGAGCGTTGTTCTTTGATCCGCAGACCATGCGCCCGGCCATCGACAGCCCGCCCTGGGTCGAGGCGCTGACGCAGTATCTTGTGGCCATTGCCACGGGGCCGGGGGATCTTGGCAGCCACGAGGTGCGCACACGTTTTGCCGCTGGCGAGGCCGCGATGGCCGTCGACTGGTCGGACATCGGGCTCTATGCGTCCGATCCCGGGCTGTCGGCTGTGGCGGGGCGCACCGGGTTCTTTGTGCTGCCGGGCAGCGACCGGGTCTGGACCGGGGCCTCATGGCAGCGGCAAGAGCCGCAGCCGGTGCCATTCCTCGCCTTTGGTGGCTGGATCGCCGCTGTCCCTGCCGATGCCGCCGATCAGGAGGGCGCGTGGGATTTCATCCGCTGGATGATGGACCCGGCGCGCGCCGATGCGGATGTGCGCGACGGCGCGTCGGGATTGAACCCCTACCGCAAGGCCCAGCTCGAAGACCTTGCGGGCTGGGCCCGCGTCATGGGCAGCGCGGCGCAGGGCTATCTGGATGTTCTGGGCGACAGCCTTGCCTCGCCCCATGCCGTGCCCGACCTGCGTATTCCGGGGTATCCGGCCTATCTGGCGGTGCTCGATGCCGAGCTTGACGCCGTGCTGGACGGGCGCAAGCCCCCGTCAGAGGCGCTGTCTTCGGCCGCTGCCGCATGGGATCAGATCACCGACCGTCTGGGGCGCGCGGCACAGGGGCGCAATTACCGCGAAGCCATGGGCCTGAAGGAGACCGCCCCATGAGATGGCGCGGCATCGAAGGGCGGATGCTGTTGATCGTGGCGCTATCGAGCCTTGCGATGGTTGTGGCAAGCGTTGCGGCGCTTGGCGCGCTGAATCGCATCGGTCGCGCCGCTGAAGAAGTCACAGAGCGTGACCTGCCCGAAGTCACGGCGGCGCTGGAACTGGCGCGGATCGGCGAGCGGCTGCAAAGCCGGGGGGCGTCGCTGATGGCGGCGGGATCGCAACGGGCGACGCTGGCGGCGCAGGCGGCCATCGATGCCGATCTTGCGGCCTTTACCGCGCAGGCCGAAGCCCTGCATGCGGTACGGCCCGACGTGCAGCGTATCCCCGCCGAGGCGCAGGACCTCGCGGCAGAACTGGCCCGGCTTCGCGCGCAGCTCGACAACCGCCGGGCGCTTGGCGCTGGGCAAGAACTCGCCCGGCGCAGGATGTTCAACGACATTGACCAGCTGCGCCAGCTCATCGGCCCGTCGATCCTTGCGATCGAGGCGATCACCTCGGGCAACGCGCTGGCCGAGCCGGGGACATGGCGCACCGCAGTGCGCTCGCAAGCGCCGCTGCTGGCGGTGGAACGGCTGACCAACCTTGCAACGGCGGCGATCCTGCGGGCGGGCGGGGCCGATGCCTATGGGCTGGCGCAGATCCGTGCCGGTTATGCCCGCAGCGTGGCGCAACTGGAGACGCAGGTGGCTGCGCTGCCGCAAGGGCTGCGCGCCGGGGCCGAGGCGGCGGCGCGCAGCTTTGCAGAGCAGCTTTCGCCGGGCGGGCTGTTCGATCTGCGCGCGCGCGAGCTGGCGGCGCAGGCCGGTGCCCAGACCGCTTTGACCGGGGTCGGCGACCGGGCCGCGACGCTCAAGCGGATGGTCGATGCCGGTGCCATCGAGGCGGGACAGCGCATGGCGAGCGTCACGCAGGGCCTGCGCCAGACCATCCTTGCGCGCAGCTCGCAATTCGCTGCCGTCGGGCTGACGGTGATCCTGCTTGCGGCGCTGGCCTCGTACCTGTTGGTGATCCGCCCGCTCGGGCGCAACCTTGCCGGGGTGACCACCGCCATGACCCGCCTTGCCGCCGGTGAGCGCGACGCGCAGGTGCCCGGCGCCGAGCGGCGCGACGAGATCGGCGATCTTGCCCGCGCCTTCACCGTTTTCAAGGATAACTCGGTCCATATGGAGCAACTCGACCGGCAACTGGCTGAACGCTCAAGCCTGCTGCTGACCACCTTCGAGACCATGAAGGATGGCTTTTCGGTGTTTGACGAACACCGCCGTCTGCGGGCCTTCAACCCGCAATATGCCGCGCTTTACGGCTTTGATGCGGCGGATCTGGTCAACCGCCCGTCGTTGGAGAGGATCAACCGGCAGCTGCGCGCGCAGGGGGTGCGTGCCTTTTTGCCGGGCGGCGAGGAGCTGCCCCTTGACCGGGTGTCGCAGCGGCGGATGACACAGGCCTACCGGCACGAATTGCGCTTTCCCGGCGGGCGGGTGATCGAACTGCGCTCGACCCCGAATCCGCGCGGCGGCTTTGCCACCATCCATATGGATGTCACCGAACAGCGGAACACCGAAAGCCAGCTGCTACAGGCGCAGAAGATGGAAAGCGTTGGCCTGCTGACCGGCGGCATCGCGCATGATTTCAACAACATCCTTGCGGTGATCCTTGGCAATCTCAACATCCTCGCCCGCGAAGAGACGGTGCCCGAGCCGCTCAAGGGCCGGGTGCGCCGAGCGCAGGGCGCGGCGGAACGGGCGGCGGGGCTGGTGAACCGCCTGCTGACCTTTGCCCGCCGCCAGCGCCTTGCGCCGGAAAACGTCGACGTCAACGCGCTGGCGCTCGGCATGGCCGATTTGCTCGAGACCAGCCTTGGCAGCGGGGTGCGCCTGCGCATGGATCTGGCCGAGGGACTGGCAAAGCTGCGCGTCGATCCGGGCCAGCTCGAGGCGGCGCTGATGAACCTTGCGGTGAATGCGCGCGATGCGATGGGCGGGCAGGGCGAGATCACCATTGCAACCCGCCCGGCGGGCGAGATGGTGGCGCTCAGCGTCTCCGACACCGGGCCGGGCATCCCCGAGGCGCTGGCCGCGCAGGTGTTCGAGCCGTTCTTCACCACCAAGCCGGTGGGCAAGGGCAGCGGGCTGGGCTTGTCGATGGTCTATGGCTTTGCCCGCCAGTCGGGCGGCAGCGTGCAGATTGAATCGGCTGCGGGCGCTTGCATCACCCTGCATCTGCCGGTGTCGAAGCTGGGCGACACCCCGACGCCCGAGTTTGCCGACTTGCCGCATGACGCCTGCATTCTTGCGGTCGACGACGATGCCGACCTGCTTGAGGTGACCGGCGAACAGCTGCGCCGGCTGGGCTATGCGGTGGTGACGGCGCGGGGCGCCCCCGAGGCGCTGGAGCTGCTGGAAGAGATCCCCGAGATTGACCTGCTGTATTCCGATGTCTCGATGCCCGGCGGCATGAGCGGCGGCGAACTGGCGCAGGCGGCGCGGCGGATGCGGCCCGATCTTGCGGTGCTCTATACCTCGGGGGGGGCTGCCGCAGGGCTCTCGCCCCTGTTGCGCAAGCCGGTGTCCGAAGAGCTGCTTGCCAGCTCGGTCCGCCGCGCGCTTGAGGATCAGAGCCGCGTCACCTCGGTATCGAACACATAGCCCGCGCCGCGTTCGGTGCGGATCAGGGTCGGCGCCTTTGGGTTGGGTTCGATCTTGCGGCGCAGGCGCAGGATCAGCACGTCGATGGTGCGGTCGAACACCTCGCCGCCATCGCTGCGGGTGCGCTCAAGCAGCTGGTCGCGCGACAGCACCTGTCGCGGCGATTTCACGAAGGCCTCGAGCAGCAGGAATTCGGCGTTTGTCAGCGCGGTCTGCGCGCCGCCGGGGCTTTTCAGCTGCCGCGAATCAAAGTCGATCACCCAGCCGGCAAAGCCGCGCCGGTCGTGATCGAGTGCCGGAGGCTGCGCGGCGCCCGAGCGGCGCAATACCGCCTTGATCCGGGCCACCAATTCGCGCGGATTGAACGGTTTGACGACATAATCGTCGGCCCCCATCTCTAGCCCGAGAATGCGATCGACATCGCCGCCAAGGCCGGTCAGCATGATGATCGGAATCTGCGATCCGGCCCGCAGGCGCTGGGCGATGGCCAGCCCGTCGCCATCGGGCAGCCGCAGATCGAGCAGAATCAGGTCGGGCGTCGCGGCCTTGATCGCCGGGCCGATCTGCGCGGCGCACTCGGCCTCGCCGATTTGCCAGCCCTGTGCGGTCAACTCGAAGCGCAGCAGATCGCGCATGTCTGCGTCGTCGTCGACGATGAGAATTCTGACCATGCGCCCTGTCCCTCGCGAAGTGAGCAGCAGGTAGCGTGTTGTGCACTTGCGGGCAACCATGCGCGCTGGGCGTGGGGCAGTTGCTGGCGCCCTGCGGCGCTTCGGTGATAGGCTTTGCTCCAAATGCCATTCGAAGGAGCTTTTCGATGCTGACCGAACCTCTCAACGCCCTGACCGCCCGCACCATGGACGCCTGCGGCAGCCCTGCCGCGCTGGACGTGGCGGGCGGCATGGCCGTGGTTTCGCCCGTTACCGGCGAGACCGTGGCGACGCTGGCGGTGCACTCTGCCGCCGATGCGCAGGCCGCGGTGGATCTTGCAAGCGCCGCCTTCAAGAGCTGGCGCATGGTGCCGGCGCCGCGCCGCGGTGAATTGGTGCGCCTGTTCGGCGAAGAGCTGCGCCGCGCCAAGGAAGACCTTGGCCGCATGGTGTCGATCGAGGCGGGAAAATCACCCTCCGAAGGGCTGGGCGAAGTGCAGGAGATGATCGACATCTGCGATTTCGCCGTGGGCCTGTCGCGCCAGCTTTACGGTCTGACCATCGCCACCGAGCGTCCCGGCCACCGGATGATGGAAACATGGCACCCGCTGGGGGTGGTTGGCATCATCACCGCGTTCAACTTCCCCTGCGCGCCGTGGTGCTGGAACGCGGCGCTGGCGCTGGTCTGCGGCGATCCGGTGCTGTGGAAGCCCTCGGAAAAGACCCCGCTGACGGCGCTGGCTGTGCAGGCGGTGTTCGAGCGTGCTGTCGAACGCTTTGGCGATGCGCCCGAGGGGCTGTCGCAGGTGCTGGTCGGCGGGCCGGAACTGGGCGAAGCGCTGACCGACAGCCCCAAGGTTGCGCTGGTGTCGGCCACCGGATCGACCCGCATGGGCCGCATCGTCGGCCCCAAGGTCGCAGCCCGCTTCGGGCGCTGCATTCTGGAACTGGGCGGCAATAACGCGGGCATCGTCTGCCCCAGCGCCGACATGGACATGGCCCTGCGTGCCATCGCCTTTGGCGCCATGGGCACCGCCGGGCAGCGCTGCACCACCATGCGCCGCCTGTTCGTGCACGAAAGCGTCTATGACCAGATCGTGCCAGCGCTGAAAAAGGCCTATGCCAGCGTGTCGGTCGGCAATCCGCTGACCTCTGGCGCGCTGGTTGGTCCGCTGATCGACCGCGCGGCGTTCGACAGCATGACCGCCGCGCTGAAAGAGGCCGCCGAGCTGGGCGGCACCGTGCATGGCGGCAGCCGCGAGGCGGTCGAGGGCGAGGCGGCCTATTACGTCAAGCCTGCCATCGTGGAGATGCCGGTTCATGACGGCCCGGTCCTGCGCGAGACCTTTGCGCCGATCCTGTATGTGATGAAATACAGCGATTTCGATGCCGCGCTCGAGGCCCACAACGCTGTCGGAGGCGGGTTGTCCTCGTCGATCTTCACCACCGACCTGCGCGAGATGGAAACCTTCCTGTCGGCGCGCGGTTCTGACTGCGGCATCGCCAACGTCAACATCGGCACATCGGGGGCCGAGATCGGCGGCGCATTCGGCGGTGAAAAGGAAACCGGCGGCGGGCGCGAATCCGGATCGGATGCATGGCGCGCCTACATGCGGCGGGCGACCAACACCATCAACTACAGCCGCGAGCTGCCGCTGGCGCAGGGCGTGACCTTCGACATCGGCTGAGGCATTGGCGTGGCGGGGCAGGGTGCCCCGCCGCGTTCCTCAGCGCAGCGCCTCGAGCGCCTCCTTGAGATCGATTGCGCCATCATAAAGCGCCCGACCCGAAATCGCACCGTTCAGCGCCGCGCCGCAATCGCGCAACGCCTTCAGATCCCTGATCGAGGACACCCCGCCCGAGGCAATGACCGGAATGGTCACCGCCTGCGCCATGGCCGCAGTGTAGGTGACATTGGGCCCCTGCATCGCGCCATCGCGGTTGATGTCGGTATAGATGATCGCCGCAACCCCATCATCCTGAAAGCTTTTCGCCAGTTCGACGGCGTCGACATCGGTGATCTCGGCCCAGCCTTTGGTGGCGACCATGCCATCCTTTGCGTCAATGCCCACCGCGATCTTGCCGGGGAAGGCGGCGGCGGCTTCGCGCACCAGCGCCGGGTTCTCGACCGCGACGGTGCCAAGGATCACCCGCGCCAGCCCCCGCTCGAGCCACATCTCGATGGTGGCCATATCGCGGATGCCGCCGCCAAGCTGGGCAGGGGTGTTGGTCAGCCGCAGGATCTCTTCGACTGCGGCCCCGTTCACCGGCTCGCCAGCGAAGGCTCCGTTGAGATCGACCAGATGCAGCCATTCGCACCCGGCGGCGACGAATTCCAGCGCCTGCGCGGCGGGGTTGTCATTGAAGACCGTGGCCTTGTCCATGTCGCCGCGAAGCAGGCGCACGGCCTTGCCGTCCTTGAGGTCGATGGCTGGGTAAAGGATCATGACGTCCACACAATTCTGTTTTGTCCTACATTTCATGAGACGGGCCGTGATGCAATTGGCCCTTGCGCAGAGCCTCCTGCGCAGGCCAGGCGCGCTGCCCGCAGGTGCCTCGCACCGGGCGTAGAATTCTGCGCGCAGACGCTCCAGCCGGTCTTGCCCGCCGGAATTTGCTCTGCTAAACGCTCGTCAGCGCCTTGGTCGCCCCATCGGGGTGCACCGTGCCAAAGGTGCCCCTATAGCTCAGCTGGTAGAGCAACTGATTTGTAATCAGTAGGTCCGCGGTTCGAGTCCGTGTGGGGGCACCATATCACAAAAACACCCCTGATTTTGCTTCGTTTTTGACGATAAGTGCCACACGGAAAATTGGGCGTGGGGCACCTCAGCCCCAAACGATGTTTGAAATGCTCGACAAGGCTTGCTGCGAAAGTACGCTCCGCTGGGCTGTCTGCGTGTAAATTCTCGTTGTGGATGGCTGGGTGTGAGACAGCACCGCACCAATCTGTTGCTCGTTGGCCCCGGCCTCCGCGAGCATGGTCGCCATGCCTTTCCTCACCCCGTGCGAGGAGCGATTCTGAAGCCCGGCGTCATCGCACCAGCGGCGCACGCGGGTCCTCAGTGTTTCGACATTCTTGAACGGCTTTCCGCGCTCCGAAAGCAGGTAGGCGGGGCCAACGACCGGCATCGCCCGGATCGTCCGAAGCAATGGTGGCAGGATTGGCATCGAGACGGGCGCACTGCCCTTCTTTCCTGGCTGCCACTCCAACCATACCGCGCCATTGCGCGTCACCTCATGATGCCGCCCGAGGTGGCATAGGTCGCCGATGCGCGCGCCGGTGAACATCGCGAGCGTGAGCCACAGAAATGCCATGCTGCCGGGAGGATGCGAGCTTGCGAATTGTCGCATGTCGGCGGCTGTCCACGGCGTTGTGCCGCCCTTGCTCTTGTGGATTTTCGCGATGCCCTGCGCCGGGTTGTTCTCCATGGCGCCGGTTTCGATTGCGAAGGTATACATCGCCTTCGCCGCCTTCATCATGTTGTCGGCTTCAGCCGGCGTTGCGGCGCGCGCATTGCGGACACGGACGAGGGCGTGCTGGGGAAGATCCAGATGCAGGTCGCCGTAGCGGTCACCATCATCGTCGAGGTGGACACAGAGGCGACTGAGCAAGCTGCGGCGTTGCTTGAGTGTGGACGGGCTGGCGTTGCCGCCCTCTACCATCTTCTCAAGATGCGCCAGGTATCTCAGGCGCAGCCCGTCAAGGCTTTCGCGCGGGACCTCTGGCGCTGCTGGCTCTCCCTGCCATTTCTCGCCGACGCGCGCGGCGCGGTAGTGTTCAAGGAAATCGGGGTGTTCCGGACCAACTGGCACGGTGGTTCTTTTACCCTTTCGCCCTTTCATTCGGACGATATGCCGAGTGTTGCCCGAAGGCAGTTGCTCGGAGTACCAGCCGGGGAATGGGTTCGGGGGCGTCATTTTTCACCGTATCGCTTGAGCGATGTTACCTGCTTGCCGCGATACTCGTCAGCGTCATAGCCGAATTTCACGCCGTCCGGGCCGACCGACACGATGCGGGCGCGAGGTTCGAGGGCTCTGACTGCCTTCCACGCGTCCTCAATCTGCCGCGGAGTCGGCATGGAAGGGGCTGCTGCTTTTGCCATGATCTCAACCTCTCGGCTTGTCGGCTGGCAGGATATCACGCTGCCAAGCATCGTGTCCGAGGGCAAGAAACGCATCGAGGGCAACGCAGGATGTCGCGCAGCCGATTAGCACTTTGAAAGGGCGGATCATCCGAGCCACCCCACAAGCGCGCTGATGCCTTCGGCCACACCGTATGCCAGCAGCGCGGTGATGCCGGCGCCGGGCAGGATCCACATGACCGGGTTCATGCCAGCACCGGCCACATGCGAAACGCCAGCCACGTCGCCAGCCCGATGATCGTCAGAAGGGCGATGATGATGTACCACGCGGCGGCCGCGACGGTGTTGTCCTCCGGATCAGGTGAACGGTGCGGCGGGCAAAGGATGCTTGCGGGCTCGACACTCCATGCGTCGAGCTTGTCGCCGCTCTGGTAGGAGGTCAGTGCCTCTGGTGTGCGGATGTCGGGGTTGGTCATCGCTAGGTTCTCCTGTCTGGCTCATTGGAAGGCGCCCCCAGCGTGGGGGCGCTGACCGATGGGTCAGGCGGCGCGGTCTCTGATCGAGGCCAGCAGTCGCCGCGCGGTCTGGTGATCGGAAAAGGTTGCCTGCGGATGATCGAGGACCAATCGGCAGGCCGACGCGACGGTGGTGATGTCGTACAGTGCCGCGTCTGCCATGACCTCGCAGGCATACCAGCGCGCGAGATCTTCGTGCTCGATTGGTCCGTGTCTGGGGCCGTGGGTCATGGCTGGGTTTCCTGGTATCTGGCGCGCCACGCACTCAGCAGGTCGGGCAATGTTCCCGCGCCGACGCCGATGTTTGCGGCGCGCAGGCGCGCATGGGTGGCGGTGATCGTGATGCTGATACCGTGGCGCGGTGCCATGTCGGCGATGTCGGCGGCAATCTTCTGGGGCAGGGGTATGCCGATCTGCGCTTCGGCGGCGGCGATGTGATCGGCAAATTTGCGAAACGTGGCGCGCTGTTCTGCGGATATCAGCGCGCCGGCCGCGATCTGCTGCGCGGGTGCGTTCATGCCGCATCGCCGCCGAACATGCGCGAGATGACGGCGCGCGTGCGGGGCAGCGCCCGGATTCGCGCGGCATCAATTGGGTTCGCACTGGGGGCAGGGGGCAGCGGATCGGGGTCGCCTTCGACGATCACCTCGACGAAGGGGGCGTCGGGGATGGCGGCGTGGCCGGGAAGGTGGCTGGGCATCGCATCCAGCCGTGCGACCTGCCGGGCGCTGAGCGGCTGACCGCGGGCGGCCTTGGCGTCAAGCCAGGCGGATTGCAGCGCCGCCGGGCAGCCATGGGAAAGTTCCGGGGTGCAGAGCGTCTTGGCAAGTACTGTGAATTTCTTGGGAATGAGCATCGCTGCCTCCATCGGGGTTGATGGTTATGCAAGATGCAGGGGAATTTTACCCCTGTCAATAAAAAGGGGTAAAATTCCCCCATAAAAGTTGCTGGTCGCGTTTGGCATGGCTAGAGCGGGGTGCGCTGCATGGTATGGCGCACAGCAAAAAGCCTGGCTCGGGGCGGGCGGGGGTGAGCACCGAGAAATTCCTCGAATTCCGTGCTAGATCCAATTCAGGAGGTGTCAGATGCTGACCACAGAGTTTTTCGATCTTTCGCTGTCTTTGCAGGCAGCTCTCGCTGCAGGGTACTTAGGCTATGTCACTGCGTACGCGGGGTTCCGGCGTGATCATGCGGCGACAGATGCTGTATTCATCTCTCTTGCGTTCGCTTCGCTCGCGATGCTCGCGTTCGTACTTCTTGAGCGGTTCGGTCTGGTCGCCAGCTTCATCGCTGCTTTCGTGACGAGCCTGCTAAGTGCGGGGCTTTGGCGCAAGTGGGGACGGAAGGGCTGGCTTTGGTGCGTGGGGAGCGTTGGCGTACATCGCGATGACGGTGCGCATGGCGCATGGTCTGGCATTGTCCAGACTGACCGACGCGTGGGCCAAGTGTCGGTCCATACCGTCGGTGGTCGGGTGCTCTATATGAACGATCGCTCGAAGTATCACGACGCGCCATGGGGTGGGCTGTATCTCGGCGGAGATGGATCGGTCGTTATGGTCGTAGAGGAAGAAGAGTTGAGCGACGGAAGAGAGGAGGAGCGCACCGGCATCAATGACGAGCTCATGGGGACGAGAATGACATACATCCCAGCAAGCCACGTTGCGCGGGTCAACATCCGAATGAAATAGGTTACTTCTTCGGTGGCGGCTTTGAGGTGCTGGTCATCCTGTTCGGGGAGGCGCTGGCGCCAGGCGGGGTTGTGCCTCTTGGGCTTGCGCTTCGGATGATCGGCTTGGGTGATGCGCCATCTGTCATCGATGTTGGCTTTTGGGGTTTGTCAGTCATTTGCTTCACCTTGCATAAGGTTACACCTTCCTTGCCAGATCAGAGGGCCATGCCAGTCGCACGCGCGCCGCCCATTTCAGCCGCTTGTTCCACATTGTCTGTGCGCCGGGGTTCAGTGAAATCAGGTGGAACAGGCCCGGCTCGTCGCCCGCCTTCACCTGTTTGACCCAGCCCATGCCGTCCTCATCCTCGACCACGCAGCGGTGGCCGATTACGTCGCTGGGGATGCCGTTGTCGGTTTGGCGGGTGTAGAACAGGAGATCGCCTGCGCTGTACATCGGCTCCATACTGTCGCCCTCGACCTCGACTGCGACGATGCCGTGCGGAGATAGGCCGGGCGGGCATTCGACCTGGGGGCCGTCGCCTTTGGCGTAGGCATCGAACACGGGAACCTGAGCGCCTGCGCCAACTTTTCCGGCTATTGCGATGGTGCTTGGCTTGCTGATCTGTCCGGCCATGAAGGCTTCCATGCTCACGCCAAACGCGTGCGCGACCTTAATGGCGTCATCAACATTCGTGCTGCGGCTTTTACCTTGAAGGAATCCCTTGAATTGCTCGTAGGACACATCAGCGCTGGCCGTAACCTCGCGGAGGGAGCGGCCAGTCACGCTTAGGGCAGATGCCAGCGCCTCTTTGAAGGTTCGGAACATGGGTAAAATATACCTAGTGCGATAGGTTTGTGGCATGGCGTAAGTTTACCCTTGTAATATGGGGGAAATATACCCCGTAACTTTGCGCATGGAAGATTTGATCGCATACGTCGAAGCCTACGCGGCTTCTGTGAACCGGAAGCCCCAGTGGGTTTTGCGTGAGGCCATCGGCGCGGGCTGGAAGGAATGGGAGTCGTGGCGGGCAGGTGAGTCCAGCCCAACCATGATCCGCGTGGATCGGCTGAAGGCCTACATCGAGGCGAACCCGCCGCAGGAGGAAGCGGCGTGAGTGATCATCTAAAACTGGTTGTATCGAATCCATGCTCTGAGCCTGAATCGCGCAATGGACTCGGGTCGCGGTCCAAAGATCTGGACCGATACAGGATCCAGGTGATCGCCGCCGACATCTGGTCTGGTTGGCTAAGGGTCGAATTCCGCCGCCCCGAAGATGTCGCGGCGTACTTTGAGGTGCGCAACAGCACCGCGTGGAACTGGTGGAACGCCAGCACCCGACCGACTGCCGACAAGGTGATGATCGCGGTGCTCGAGCGGCCCGGGTTCATGAGCCATCTTTCCGATGTGCTCCTCGCAGATGCGCGGCGCGCCGGATGATTGGCGCTCCGTGTGTAGTTGCCGCTTCGGGGCCGAGCGGGGCGGGGTGTGAGGCCCCCCGTGGCATGGCGCGCGGGGCATTGTCCCTCGCCCGGCTGATCTCCTCCCCAGAGGTCGGGCGGCCCCGCGCGTCATCGTATCCCCCCAGGGGCTATCGGCTGTGTCCCTCCTGTCAGACTTCCTCCCGGCGTGTGCGGCGTCGGGAGGCCTTTTGCGGAGCTGAGCGATGTCACGCGGCGATCTTAGGCGCGCCGTGATGCGCGAGTTCACAGCGGACCCGGAGCGGACCTGTTTCGAAATCGCCGAGGCCGCAGGCTGTTCGGCGGCATATGTCCGTGTCGTTGCGCGGCGCGAGGGCGTCACGTTCGGGCGCGCGTTGAGGGTTCCGGCAAGGGCAACGAAAAACCGCATCTGGTTGGAGCGTGAGGCGCTGCGCATGAACTGCACGATCGCAGAGGCCATCGACGCGATCGTCACGGATGCGCGCCTTGATTCAGAGGAGGCCGACTGATGGTTGCGCGGGCAAATTTCTTTACGCGAGAGGATGATGAAACCCTGCTCGAGATGCTGGATCGGCGTGATCGGTGCGGGATGTCGGCGCTGGCGACGGCGCGCGAACTAGGCCTGACCAAGGGTCGGGTATCGGGATCGCTGCATCGCGTCGACCGTGCGGAGGCGCAATTCGCGGAGGCCTGCGCCGCGGCACAGAGGTCGGTCTGTGTTTGTGCAAAGGCCGAGAACTGCGATGGCGGGATGCCGCGCGGCTGGTGGCGTCAATGAGCACCGCAACGCCTCTGGCCATTGTGCGGCGCCGGGCCTTCCCCCTCGGGCAGCTCGAGCTTGACCTGATGCAGAGCGCTTGCGGCGCGCGGCCCTGGGCACTGCGCACAGCGCCCGAGATGGGCGCGGCCTGCCGGGTTCTGACCAACGGATTTTGTGACAGCGCCGCTGAGCGCGCCGAGCTGGCAGCCCAGTTGCGCGCGCTGGCGGATGCAGTGGAGGCATGGGTAGAATGACCAAAACACTCGAAGCGGCCAGCAAGCGTGCGCGGCTCATTTTGGACTTGAGCAAGCAGGGTGCCCCGATCGCGGACATCGCAGAGAAGGCTGGGTGCTCGCGCGCAACCATTGGCCGTATCAGGGCAGAGAACGGATTTCGTGTGGAGAGGTCCGGGGTTCCGTCGAAGTTCAGCGATGAAGTGATCCGCTCGACGCATGAGCGAGGGTTGATCGACAAGCTGGCGGCAGAAGAGATCGGGATCTCGGTCGCCTATTATGGGCGGCGGCGGCGGGCGTTGGGCCTGAGATCGCATGCGTTGCCCGGAATGCCCCCCGCGATTTCGGACGACACGATCCGCGAGCTGCACGCCCAGGGGCTTAGCGATATCGAGGCCGCCGGCGTCTGCGGTTGCCACCCGAGCACCTTCAACCGGCGGCGCCTGCGGCTCGATCTGCCCGCCAATCGTAAAAGGGCGGATTGGCCGGTCCCTGGGTCGCCGACGCTGGTCTCGCCGGATGTTTCAAGGCCCGACTTGGTGGAAAAAACGGTTCGCGGTGCTTTTGCCATCGACACGGCGCGGGTCGAAATCCTGCGGGCTGCCGAGCCGCTTGTCACGCGGGCGATGGGTGCGCTGACATGAGCGCAGGCGAGGACCTTGTCATCGCTGCATCGGCCATGGTGCTGCATCGCGGCGGTCTGCGCTTGTGCGGGGATCTTCTCGCGGCCCTGGAGTGCTCGCTGCGCTTCTGCCCACGGTCCGCGCGCCTTGGCCGCGCCATAGAGGCCGCGGAACTGGTTCTGGCCGCGCGCGATGCTTGTGACGATGTGGCCTTCGACGCGGCGCGTGACGCGTTGTCGCGTGAGGTATCGGCCCTGTTGGCTGGCAAGGCGCATGACCAGCTCCGCCGGGCGCGTGGCGTCTGAGATGGCGGGAACTATCGGATGGGTGCAGGCGTGAGCAGCACAGCGAAAGAATATGAGCTTGTCGCCCCCGAAGGGCGCCACTTGATCGTGCCCGGCGATTGGGAGCGGCTACGCTTTGGCTGGGTCGATGCAGTGATCAGCGATGCGTCCCTCGGGGCGCAGGCGCAGGTCGTCGCACACGTTCTGGCCATGCGCTATGCCAACCGCCACACTGCCCAATGTGACCCCGGTCTGGCCGAGCTTGAGCGCGCTACAGGCCGCAGCAGGTCGACCCTAAAGCGGGCGATTTCCGAGTTGATCGACGCCGGGTGGATCACCCGCGTGGTTGGTCGCGGTCGGGGCAATCGCAGCGGATACGGCTTTCTGACGCGCGCCCGAATCGTGACCCTAAAAGGGGCCAGATCAGTGCCGAAAAAAGGGGATAACCCTGAACCCTTTTCTGGGTCGGAAAAGGGTTCAGATCAGGGCTGTCAAGAAAAACAAAAGGGGTCAAATTTGAACGGAAAAGGGGTCAAATCTGAACCCCCCTATTATATAGATAAACCATGTAAGAACCATGGGGCCACAGACCGGCCTCGAAATCTCTCCGACAACCCGATGGTGATCCGCGATTCGCAACGCGCCGTTGAGCGGTTTCGGAGTGGACACGCTGACGCCTTCGACGGGCTTCAGATCTGGATCATTGATCACATCATCGCCGCGAACCTGCTGACGCCCGAAGAGCGTGAGCGGGCGGAATTGGGCTGAGAAAGGGTAGAGCATGACCGAGGGGCAGACCATCGCAGAAACGAAGCGTGACCGGGTGCGGCGTATCCTGATCGAGCCGCTGACCGAGTGGGGGTTTCGCAAGCCCGGCGACATGCGGGCGGATCGGTTCAATGGCTTCATGGCCGCGCTGTGCGACGGGATGGGGTATCTGGCTGATGAGCAGCTTGAAACCTTGTGCGCGGCGCTCCGGACCCGCGGGGAAGGCAAGGACCGACGCGGATGGCCCCGCATGGCCACGATCACAGCGCTGGCGGAGGCGATTGCCCCAAGGCCGATCGAAGAGATCCCGGCGATGCGCCGGTGGTTCGCATCCGTCGAGGGACCCAAGGCCGTCCGGGATGGCGCGCTGGTGGCCCTGTTTCTGTTCTGGGAGAAGTTCAAGCGTCCACCGCTCACTGACGGGGATCGGCGCGCGATCCGGGACAAGGCGCACGGGCTCGACAGCGACGTCCGTGTGCGCCGTGACCGGGAGCGTCGTGGTGTGGCGAGTGCGGACGATCTGCAGTGGCTCGCCTGGCACAACGGGATCGAAGGGCGGGCGATGGCGCTCGTCGGCGAGGGCAGCGGACAAACAGCGGCGATGCCGAACACGGGGGGTGAGGCATGATGCACGGGAAGGTCGAGGCCATGGCGATGGATTGGTTCGCGGTGCGCTTCCGCGTGAAGCACAATCCTGGGCGCACAACCTGCGTGATCGGGGCCGAGAGGGAGGCATACGTCGACCGTCGTGGTCGGTCGCGTGTCAGGGCCGTTACGGGAACCGGGACCCGCGTCTTCGTTCCAGAACTGCTTTGCCGCCGCGCCGGGTTCGAGGTGTTCCTGCCGGTGCGCAAGGACTGGCGGCGCAAGAACCAGTTCTCTGCCGAGAAGGAACTGCGGTCTTTCCCGCTGATACCCGGCTGGATGTTCGTCGGGTGGCAGGCGGGTGCGAGCCGCTGGCACGAGCTGGCGGCGCTCGACGTGATCGACGCGCCGTTCGGCGTGAACGGGCGTCCGCTCCGGATCCCGGAGCAGCGTATCGTCGCCCTGATGCGGCAATGGGGCGGTGGTCGTTTGTCGCCCGAGATGAATCGGTACATGCGCGCGGGGCATGAATTCGCGATTGGCGACAGGATGCGTATTGCATGTGGGCCGTTCGATGGGTTCGAGGCCCGCGTGATCGGGGTAGATGGGCCGCAAGCACGTGCATTGGTTGATTTTTTTGGCCGTGAACAGGTGGTGACGCTGGCCACTGCAAGCCTTGAGCAGTGGTGAAGCACGGCTGCGGGGCTGTGTATTTCTCGTTGACAGCCCCGCGACGGCACGCTTACCGATTGTGCCAGGACGATCCAGAGCGGTCCCTGCCATCGAGGTAATCACGCGTTACGGCGCGGAAGGGCAACACCGTGGACCCGAGCGTGCGGACGAGGCGATAGCCAATCCCGCAACGCAGAGTGCGACGCAGTGGCGACATGAAGATCTTGGAGCTGCGCCCCTTTCGAGGCGCTATTCTCTCTTGCGGGTCTGGTGGCGGATGTCATCGAGGATCAGGATGATCTTTTCGATGCCCTTCAACACGCAAAGGCTGAAAGGCCTGCGATGGCCCACCCCAAGGTCAGGGGGATGGCCCCGGCGTTCAGCGCAAAAGCGGCTGCAACAAGGGCGATCAACAGGCTCGCCCAGCGGCGAGGTGAAGAACCAGCATTGAGAACTCCTTTGGCTTCAACGGGCGGACTGTAGCGATCCGATTGACGCTGGCCATGCCGCAATCTGCGTAAGGCACGAGATTTACACTCCGAAAAGCAGGCTGAACTTGTCGGAGAGAAATTTCCCGGCGGGTCCTTCCTGGGGCTGTGCGTATACGGGGCGGCATAGCGCAGAGGTTTTGCAGCGGTAAACGTTCAGCAAAGCCTAAACGAAACAATAGTTTAACGAGCCGGAAACGGTTTAGAGAGGCGATGGACCAGGCAGCATGGGCGATCGGGTGACCACGACAGAGCTGGCGGGGAAGCTGAACCTTTCCAAAGGCCGGATCAGCCAGATGGTTTCGAAAGGCCAGCTTGCCGGATGCTATGACGGTGACGGACGCGCTCGCCGGTTTGACCTGTCGAAGGTGGCCGAGAAACTTTCAGGGCGGCTCGATCCGGGTCAGCTGATGGGGAACGGGTCGCAGACCAAGCGCGCGCTTCGCGACATTGCGGCCGGTCGCGATGAGCCAGAACCAAAACGGCCCGCCGAATCCAGTCAACTCACGCGACAAGACCCGGACCGCTATGAGTTGGCGCGGACGCAAAAGGTCGAGGAAGAGGCCCGGCGTCTGCGTCGGCAGAATGCGGAGGATGCCGGCCGCTTCGTCCTGGCGTCGAGCGTCGAAGCGCAAGTGCGCAGGCAGTTGGCAAAAGAGGTTGCCCAGTTTGAGACGATGCTGCGGGATGGGGCGCGACGGGTCGCGGATGAGCTGGGGGTTGATTACCTTCAGGTGAGGCGCTGCCTTCTGGATGTCTGGCGCGCTCATCGCGGGCAACGTTCTGATGGCCTCGCCGAAGAGGCCGCTGCTGCCGAAATGTCGGACGATGAGCGCGATGCGGACTTCTGAGGGTTATCTGGCGGCAGCGGAGCGGGTCGTGCTCGCCGCGATGTCGGGGGCCATGGCCCCGCCGCCGCCGCCCGACATTACGCGCTGGTGCGAAGAGAATATCGAGTTCGACGAACGCTCGCCGATGCCCGGACCATTCCGGATTGAGCGGTTTCCATTCCTGCGCGAGATCCACGAAGTACTCAGCCCCGAGCACCCGGCGCGGGATGTAACGATCCGGGGCAGCGCCCAGTGGGGAAAGACAGTTTCGATCGTCAATCCGGTGGTTGGTGCCTGGCATGAGTATGGACCGCTCGATAGCCTTGTCGTGCACCCCACGACCAGCGCCGCGACGGAATGGGTCGACAACAAATGGTTGCCGATGCGGCGGCAGGCCCCGAGCCTGCGAAAGATTTTTGGCGATGGGCGTGGAGGTGACAACAAGGACGCCGGGTAGTGCCCCGAGAGGTGGTGTAAGAGCGCCGACCTTCGGAGAGGTCCAAGGCTGATCAGGTCGCCACGGCGGAC
>NZ_JAUOQN010000032.1:0-56798 GCF_030547555.1 Salipiger sp. 1_MG-2023
CCCTCCCCCGCGCTGCTCAGTAGCCGCGCGCCCGGTCGACCATGAACTCCGACCGCGGGCCCCGCGCCAAGGCGCGGCGATCATTGAAAAACCGCAGGAGCCGCCGTCGAACTACGCGGTGACGGGGCTGTATTTTCTGGATGGGTCGGCTACTCACCGGGCGAAACAGGTCGCGCCGTCCCCACGCGGGGAGCTGGAAATCACCACTCTTCTGGAAATGTACCTCCATGAGGGCAAGCTGGACGTGCAGCGCATGGGGCGCGGCTATGCGTGGCTGGCCACCGGCACGCACGGGTCCCAGCTGGACGCGGGCAATTTCGTGCGCACGCTTGAAGAACGCCAAGGGCTGCAAACCGGCTGTCCCGAGGAAATCGCCTATGACAAGGGCTGGATCAGCCGGGACGAGTTGGCGGAACGTGCCGAGATGTTCCGCAAGAACGATTACGGCCGCTACCTCGCCGCCCTGCTGAATCGCTAGGGTACGCCTGACGCCCAAAGAGGATCACGGCCGCTTGCGGTAGCGCCCGAAGACATGCCCTGCCAAGTTCCCCGCCGAGGCCCTGCGCGACAGTTTCTGATGCACGCGGTAGACCTCCCAGGTGCCGGCGAGCGATTTCAGCCGGCTTGAGGTCAGCGAGCCCTTGGAGCGGAAATACAGCGCCAGCGGCTCGTCGAGCCCGGCGGCGAAATCGCAGCGCGACAGGATGTCGAGCCACAGCGCGTAATCATGGCTGCGAGTAAAATCGGGCATCGGCACCGAGCCCAGAGCCGAGCGGTCGTAGATCGCCGTCAGGCAGCCAATGACGTTGTGGCGCAGCAGCTCGGCCCGGTCCACCCGGGTGGGCACCCGCACCCGGAACTGCCCTGCCCCGGTCATCCGCCAGAAGCCGGTATAGCTCAGCGCCGCGCCCTGCCCTTGCATATACGCCAGTTGCAGCCGCAGCTTCTGTGGCAGCCAGGCATCGTCGGCATCCAGAAAGGCGATGTAACGGCCGCGCGCCGCGCCCAGCCCGGCGTTGCGCGCCGCCGCCGCCCCGGAATTGCGCCCCTGCGTCAGCCCGCGAATACGCGGATCGCGCGCGGCGAGGCGCTCGATCACCTCTGCGCTGGCATCTACCGAGCCGTCGTCGATGAGCAGCAATTCCCAATCGGGCATGTCCTGCGCAAGGACAGACGCCGCCGCGCGCTCCAGCACGGCGGCGGCGTTGAACACCGGAACGATGACCGACACCAGCGGATCGCTGCCCTCGGGTCCGAGAAGAAGCTCCCCGGACATGGCGTTTACAGCGGCGAGACCGCGAAGGCCGGCATGGGCCGCCCTTCGGCCGATGCGACCAGAAACGCCTCGGCCACGTCCATCGCCTCGCGGATGGTCACATCCATGTCGAGATAGCGATAGGTGCCAAGGCGGCCCACGAAGGTCACCCCGCCGGTGTCCTCGGCCAGCTTGACGTAATCGGCCAGCAGCGCCTTCTCATCCACCATGCGGATCGGGTAATAGGGGATGTCCTCGGGCTGCGCCTCGCGCGAGAATTCGCGGTAGCAGACGGTGCCCTCGTGGCTTTCCCACGGCGAGAAATGCTTGTGCTCGGTGATGCGGGTGTAGGGCACGTCGCGATCGCCGTAGTTCATCACCGCGCAGCCCTGATAATCGCCGGTGTCGGTGAATTTCTCGAAATCCAGCGTGCGATAGCCAAGGCGGCCCAGCTTGTAATCGAAATAGCCGTCGAGCGGCCCGGCATAGAACACATGGTCATATTCCTTGGCCATGTCCGGCGCATAGTCGGTGCCCAGCGTGACGGTGATGCCGGGGTGGTCCAGCATCCGCTGCACCAGCGCGGTGTAGCCGTCTTCGGGCATGCCCTGAAAGCGGTGGAAGAAGTAATTGTCGTCGTAGTTGAACCGCACCGGCAGGCGCTTGAGGATCGACGCGGGCAGATCCGTCGGCGAGCAGCCCCATTGCTTTTCGGTGTAGCCCTTGAAGAAGGCGGCATAGAGGTCGGGGCCGACAAAGCGCAGCGCCTGATCTTCAAAGGTTTGCGGATCGGTGATCGAGGTGTCGGCCTGCTCTTCGAGGAAAGCGCGCGCCTCGGCCGGGCGCATGGTCTTGCCGTAGAACTGGTTGATCGTGTGCAGGTTGACGGGCAGCGAATAGACCGCCCCCTGACTCGTGGTCTTGACCCGGTTCTTGTAGGGCATGAAATTCGCGAACCGGTTCACGTAGTTCCACACACCCTCGTCATCGGTGTGAAAGATATGCGGGCCGTAGATATGCACCATGACGCCGGTGTCCGCGTCGCGCTCGGTGTGGCAATTGCCCGCCACATGATCGCGGCGGTCGATGATGTGGACCTCATGGCCCGCTTCGGCCAAGTGTCGGCCTGCGACTGCGCCGGACATGCCGGCGCCAACGAAAAGCAGTTTCACGACCATCGCCTCCTGAGTACGCGTGCGCGGCCTTTTTCCACAGATCCCCCCGCGTGGCAACCGAGGCAGGATATGCCCGCCTTCGGAAAATTCACGTCATGGTAGCATCTTGCCATTCTAATGCCGATTTTGACGCACTACTGTCCCGCCACGCCGGTGGACAGGCCCATGCGCCATGGACCAGCCCGGTGCGGATCGGCCACGCCCCCCGCCGCGGCTGTCCTTCGGAGCCACCATCGACAGACCCGGGCGCAGCGCCGGGACAGACCAAGGGACAGAAGGCCAGATCATGCCCAGCACAGGAACCTTTCAGGAGCTCGCGGATTACCTTGTGTCGGGGTACTGGACGCCGCATTCCTTCGACACCTCCTCCAGCAACCGGATCACGGTGAACATTGCCGATCTGTCCGCCGACGGGCAGCAGCTGGCCCGCTGGGCGATGCAGGCATGGGAGGCGGTGGCCGACATCGATTTCGTCGAAACTTCGCGCGACGCGCAGATCACGTTTTCAGATCGCTACCAAGGGGCCTATTCGGGCAGCACCTACAGCCGCGGAGCAATCAGCAGCGCCTATATGAATGTCGCGGGCAGCTGGGTCGACCGCTACGGCACCAGGCTCGACAGCTACGCCTTTTCCACCTACATGCACGAGCTTGGCCATGCGCTGGGGCTGGGGCATCTGGGCGAGTACGATGGCAACGCGGTCTATCCGGATGATGCGACCTTTGCCAACGACAGCTGGCAGATCTCGATCATGTCCTACTTCGATCAGACCGACAACACCGCCACCGATGCCAGCTATGCCGAACTGCTGAGCCCGATGATGGTCGACATTCTGGCGATCCAGCAGATCTACGGCACGCCCGGCGCCGACAGCGCCAGCGCCGGCGATACCGTCTGGGGGCGCGGATCGAGCCTTGGCACCTATCTGGATGACTATTTCGCGCTGATCGTGACCAACAGCACCGATGCGGATCTGTATCTTGGCAGCCCGATGGCCTTCACCCTCTATGACGTGGGCGGGCATGACCTGATCGACCTTGGCTTCGGGGTGAACCCGATGCGCATCGATTTGCGCGCCGGGCGGTTTTCCGACGTGGCGGGCGGCACCGGCAATATCGGCGTGGCGCTCGGCACGGTGATCGAGGATCTTTATACCGGCGCGGGGGATGACACGCTGACCGGCAATGCCGCAGGCAACCTGATCCTTGCCGGTGCGGGCAATGACGTTTTGTCGGGACTGAACGGGGCCGACAGGCTGGGCGGCGGCGCGGGCAACGACACGCTGAATGGCGGCTCTGGGGCCGACACGCTGTGGGGCGCGGATGGCAACGACCGGGTCTTTGGCGGCAACGGGCGCGATGTCGTCTGGCTTGCAGATGGCGCCGATCTTTACACCGACACCTCGCAAACCGGCTTCTGGGGCGGAGACGCGGCCCATGGCGGCGCGGGCAACGACACGCTCAGCGGCGGCAGCGGCGCCGACACGCTGTGGGGCGATGGCGGCAACGACCTGCTGCAGGGCGGCAACGAAGACGACGCGCTGCATGGCGGCGCGGGCAATGACACGGTCTGGGGCGGCAATGGGCGCGACCGTGCCTGGCTCCACGCCGGCGACGATCTGTTCAACGACAACGCCCAGACCGGCGACTTTGCCTCGGACACGGTATATGGCGGCAGCGGCGCGGATACCCTCAACGGCGGCGGTGGGGCTGACCGATTTTATGGCGGCGACGGGGCCGATGTGATCTCGGGCGGGATCGGGGACGACCTGCTGAACGGCGGGCGGCAGAACGACCTGCTCTATGGCGGCGACGGCGATGACACCGTGGTCGGCAGCAACGGCGCCGATCAGGCCTGGTTGGGAAATGGCAATGATTATTACGAGGATGACGACCAGGTGGCCTATGGCGACGACCGCATCTGGGGCGGCAATGGCAATGACACCATCCTGATGGGCGGCGGCGATGACACCGCCACCGGCGGCGCCGGGGCCGACAGCTTTGTCATCGCCTCGGTCGAGGGCGATGATCTGGTGACCGACTACCAGCCGGGCATCGACGATCTGACCTTTACCGAACAGATCTGGAACGGCGGGCTGACGGTGGCCGAAATGCTCGACAGCTTTGCCGAGGTGACGGGCGGTGCGCTCGTGTTCAGCTTCGAGCCGGGCTATTCGGTGACGCTTGCGGGCATCACCGACATCGCCGCCATCGCCGATGACATCACGCTGGTCTGATCGGGGCGCCCGCCCCCCCCTGCCCTGTCAGTACAGGATGATATCGGGCGCCAGATCCTCCGGGTTGGCGATGCCATCAAGGCGGATCTGGTCGGCGCCGAAATCCAGCACCACGCCATCGCTGACCACGGTGGCGAAACGGTCGATGACCTCGGCGGCGCTCAGCGAGCCGGACCAGAGCCCATCGTCAAGGTGCAGCTTGTCGATGCCCAGTTCGAAATCGTCGATCCGGTCCGACCCGCCGCCCGGCGCAAAGACAAAGGCATCGCTGTCACCGTCGCCGATCAGCAGATCATCGCCCGCCCCTCCGTTCAGCGTGTCGTTGCCCGCCCCGCCCAGCAGGCGGTCGTCGCCGCCCTCGCCCAGCAGCAGATCATTGCCGTTCTGCCCCACCAGCCGGTCGCTGCCCACGCCGCCATACAGGCTGTCGGCGCCGTCGCCGCCGCGCAGGGTATCGTTGCCATAGGCCCCGACCAGCCGGTCGTTGCCAGCCTCGCCGCGCACGTAATCGTCGCCGCCGCCGGTGTTGATCGTGTCATTGCCGCCCCCGCCCCAGACGCTGTCGGCGCCATATGCCCCGCCCTGCCCGGTGTCGGTGTAAAGATCGTCGCCATCACCCAGTGTGGCGCTGTCGGTGCCGCGCCCGCCGCGCAGCGTGTCATTGCCGATGCCGCCGTCCAGCGTATCGGCCCCGTCGCCGCCCAGAAGCACGTCGTTGTCCGCCCCGCCAGTCAGCCGGTCGTTGCCCGCCCCACCTTCAAGCCGGTCGCGGCCCGCTTCGCCATGCAGCACATCATTGCCGCCGCCGGTGCGGATGGTGTCATTGCCCGCCCCGCCCCAGACCGTGTCGCGCCCCCAGTTGCCGCCCTGGGTGCTGTCGCCGTACAGGTCATTGCCCGCCCCCAGCCAGGTCAGGTCGGTGCCGTTGCCGCCCCAGACCGTGTCGTTGCCATCCTCGCCATACAGCCGGTCGGCGCCGAGACTGCCGCGCAGCAGATCATGGCCCGCCCCGCCCCAAAGCGTGTCATTGCCCCAGCCGCCCCAGAAGTCATCGTCACCATCCTCGCCGTACAGCAGGTCGTTGCCGTTACCGCCATTCAGCGTGTCATTGCCGGCCCCGCCCCAGGCGCTGTCGTTGCCCGCGCCCGAACTGTCGGAGTAGACGTCATCGCCCGAGCCCAGCGACACCCGGTCGTTGCCCTCGCCCGCCCGTACCGTGTCGTTGCCCGCGCCGCTGTCCAGCGTGTCGTTGCCGGGCGTCCCTTCGATCAGCTCATCCAGACTCTCGGCCAAAGCCGTGCCACTGCTGCCCGTGGTCCTCATCTCTCATATCCCGTCCGTGCCCGGGGTATCCCCGTGGCTGCCCGCGCCCCCGCGCTTGCTGCGAAACATCTTGCGCAGCAGCGGCCCCCCTAGTCATCGCGACAGACAAGGGCGGCTAGCGGGCGGCAATTCGGGCCGCGTCATGGAAAAAAGCGAAAACTCGAACCAATCACGCGAGAAGCCGTTCGTGCATATCGATGGCTTCGTCAAGATCGTCAAAATAGGTCACCTGACCGCGGTCCAGCACCAGACCGGCGTTGCAGAACGCCTTGACCTGCGCCATCTCGTGGCTGACCATGATGGCGCTGGAGGTCTTCATGCGCTCAAGGAACACCGCCTTGCTCTTGCGCCGGAACTGCTGGTCGCCCACAGCGGTGACCTCGTCCACAAGGTAGGTGTCGAAATGGATGCCCATCGAGGTGCCGAACACCAGCCGCCCGCGCATCCCCGCCGAATAGCTGCGCACCGGCATGTGGTAATGCGCCCCCAGCTCGGCGAAATTTTCAACAAAGGCCAGCAGCGAGTCCGTATCCACCCCATAGATGCGCGCCACGAAGCGCACGTTCTGCGCGCCCGTCAGCTCGCGGTGGAACGAGGCACCAAAGCCCACCGGCCATGAGATCGTGCCGTCGCTGAGAATGCTCCCGCTGTCGGGCTGCAAGGTGCCCGCGATCAGTTGCAGCAGCGTCGACTTGCCCGCCCCGTTGCGCCCGAGCAGCGCCAGCGACTTGCCCGAGGGCAGCTCGGCGGTCAAGTTGTCGATGACCACCTGCCGCTGCCCGTTGACCCGAAAGCTCTTGGTCAGATTCTCGAACCGGATCATGCGCGCCTCAGCGCCGGTCGCGGATGCTGTAATAGATCAGCGCCAGCGTGCCCCATGCCAGGAAGGCGAACAGCCCCATCAGCAGCGAAATCATGCCGCGCTGTGGGTATTCAGAACTTTGCGCCAGCGTCGGGCGCACATAGGCAGCCAGATACAGGCTCTGGCGCGAGGCATTGGCCCGGGCCACATCCAGCGCGGTCAGCGCGGCGCGATAGGTTTCCTCGGCAAAGGACTGGTCGACCGTCAGGCTTTCGAACTCGCCGATCAGACTGGGATAGCTTTCCGACAGCCCACCGGTTTCGGCGCTGCCGTCGGCTGAGGCGAAATTCTGCCGCTCTTCGGCGATGCGGGCGCGGATCACCTCGATGCGGCGGCGTTCCTGCACCAGACGCGGATCGCCGTCGCGGGCGTCGCCGCGCACCAGATCATATTGCACCAGCGCCTCGGCCAGCTGCTGCTGAAGGTTGTTCAAAACCCCCATGCGGCCCTGAAGATCGGTCGCGGGATCAACAATCTGGGTGCGGGTGCGGAACTGGGTCAGCGCCTCGCGCGCGGTCTTGAGCCGGGCCAGCGAATCCTCGAGATCCGAGCGGGCATAGCGCATCGCATCCTCGCGCGCCGCCTCGTTGAGCTGGTTGATCATCTCCTGGCTCTCGCGCACGATCAGCTGCGAAATCTTCTGCGCCATCGGCGCATCGAAGGCCAGCACCTCTAGGTCGATCAGCCCGGTGCCCTGATCGTAGCTGATGCGCACCACGCGCGGCCAGAACCACAGCAGGTCTTCGATGGTGGCATCCGGCCACAACGAGAACACCGGGTCCGTGGACCAGTGCTGCGCGTAATAGCTGCGCAGGTCGAGCTCGGCGTCGATGCGTTCGACGATTTCCTGACTCTGGATGAATTCATACAGGATGTCGGCCTCTGACGAGGTCGACGAGCCGGTGATGCTGGCCAGACCGCCGAGCAGATCGGTGGCGCTGCTGCTGTCCTCCTGCCGGACGGTAAAGCCGGTGGTCGAGGAATACTGGTCGGCCGCCACCTCGGTGAGGTAGACCACCGTCACCGCAAACGGCAGCAGCACCATGAGCACGAAGCTGAGGATCAGCCCCCAGTGGCGGCGTTTCATGCGGGCCGGGGCGGCGATGGGCGCAACTTCGACCACGGCCGCAGGCTTGCCCTGGGCCGGGCCACGGCCACCCTTGGGGCCGCTCTGGCCGCCATTGCCAGCCTGCCTGTTCAGGCCGGCCTGCCCCCCCTGATTGCCTTGGCCAGCGCGAGGCCCGGGTCCGGGTCTTGCGCCTGCGCCTGCGCCACCGGGCCGTGCCGGGCCGGTCTGTTGCTGGGGTGCGCGACCGGTATCGGCGGCAGATGCCTGCCCGCCTGTGCGCTCGTTGGGGTCTTTCTGGTCAGGCAAGCCGCCGTCCTTTGAACAAGCCGTTTGATCTCGTGCCGCGTTTCGACATAACTGGCGCCCGAGCCGAGATGAAAGGAAATCGAGCCATGTCGGCGGAGCACCTTGTTCCAGAAGCCCTGAGACCTGTCAACGCCAAGCGGCGGCGCTTTGCCACCCTGCGCACCATCATTGCGCTGATGCTGCGCGAAATGTCGACCCGCTACGGCGCCTCTCCGGGGGGCTATGTCTGGGCAATCGCCGAACCGCTGGGCGCCATCGTGGTGCTGACAGTGGTCTTCTCTATGGTGGCCGTGGCCCCGCCACTCGGCAACAGCTTCCCGCTGTTCTATGCCACCGGCTACCTGCCCTTTACCGCCTATCTGACCCTGTCAAGCTCGACAGCGAGTCTCATTCAGTTCTCTCGCCCGCTGCTGCTCTACCCGACGGTGACTTGGGTGGACGCGCTGTTTGCCCGTCTGCTGCTCAACACCGTCGCCGAACTCATGGTCGGGTTCCTGCTGTTCACCAGCATCATGCTGCTGAGTGAGACCCGCAGCACCTTGCAATTCGCCCCCATCCTGACCGCCATGGCGGAACTTGTTCTGTTTGCGCTCGGCGTGGGATTGGTCAATTGCGTGATCTCCGGCCTCTATCCGGTCTGGAATCAGGTCTGGTCGATCGTCACCCGGCCACTGTTTCTGGCGTCCGGGATTTTCTTCACCTACGAGAGCCTGCCCTCGGCGGCGCAGGACATCCTCTGGTGGAACCCTCTCATGCACATCAGCGGGATTTTCCGCAGCGGCTTTTACCCGACCTACGAGCCGCAATACGTCAGCCATGCCTATGTCGTCGGCATCGGGCTCGGGCTGACGGCGCTGGGGGTGCTGCTGCTGGGCCGCTTCCACCGCGACATCCTGAATGCCTGACAGCCCGGTTTCGGGACAGGACAGGGAAGGGGGCGCTCAGCGCCCCTTTTTCATATCGCCGGCCCGCTCTGTCGCCCTTTCGGTTTCGGCCAGAAGCGCGGCGTGATCGGTGCCGGTGCGCCGCACCAGCGCATGGCGCACCGCCCGCGCCACCAGCCGCGCAAACAGTCGGCGCTGGCCGGGATAGAGCCGGACCTTGAGCGCCCATTTCGCCAGCAGCGGCGGCAGTAGAAACCAGAACCGCGCCCCCGCCGCCTGACGATAGAACAGCATCAGATTGCGATGGTAGTAATAGATCTTCCAGGCCGGTTGCAGGCGGCCTTCGAGCCCCGCGAAAGTGCCGCAATCGTGCTCGAAGCGGATATGGGGCAGGAACCCCATGCGCAGCCCCGCCTGCGTGATGCGCAGCGTGTACATGCCGTCATCCCCATAAACGAACAGGCTGCCATCCGGGTAGCCCACCGTCTGAATGGCCCGGCGCGAGATGAACAGCCCGACAAACGAGGCGATCTCGACGGCGCGCGTCGGGCCGTCATAGGCCTGCGGGCCCAGATGCAGCGGGCCGCCCCCGGCAAAGGGGTTCATGCCGGGGCGGTTGAACGGGCAGATGCGCCCATCGGGGTAGGTGACCGCCGAGACCACCGCCTCCCAATCCTCGGGGGTGCTTTCGTGAAAGCTGGCAAGCGCGCCGGGTGCAGGGCGGCCATCATCGTCCATGACAACGATCCAGTCCGGGTTGTGATCGCGCACCACCCGCCGCATCCCCGCTTCGAACCCGCCCGCACCACCGGTGTTGGTGGTCAGTCGCAGCACCTCGAGCCGCGGATCGCCCTGCGTGGCAAGCCAGTCTGCGGTGTCATCGGTGCTGGCATTGTCGACCACCAGCAGGTGATGCAGCTGGTGCGGGCCGACCGCCAGCAGCGCGGCAAACGTGTCCTTCAGCTTATCGAGCCGATTGAAGGTCACCACCACGGCGGCGAGGGTTCTTGAAGATGGGATCACGTCGGCCTCGGACTTGGGTGGCACCCGCTCTAGCGCAGGGCAGGGGGGCTGGCCAGAGCGGGCAGTGTTTCGCGCGCGAAACACCGGGGGCAGCAGGGCGGTCTGGAAAATGTTTCGCGCGCGAAACACTGCCCGGTCGCGCCCCGAAAGATCACGCGTTTCGCGCGCGAAACATCAGCGCCCCGCCGCAAGCCATTCCAGCAGCCGGGCGTGCAGCGCATCGTCCACCGCAGCCCCGCTGAGGGTGATCGCCCCCGACGCACCGCGCGAGACCTTGATGCCGGGGCAGGGAGTGTCGACCTGCGGTGCCGGGGCGGGTTCCTTGGCCGGGGCTGGCGTGGGCCGGGGCTCGATCGCCGCGCGCAGGCGGTCCTGTTCCTCTTCGGGATTCCGGCTGCCCGCCAGCAGCGCGCCAAGCTCCTGCGCCAGCGCCGGACGCTCGTCGAGCGTCTTTGCCAGCGCCAGCCCCAGCCGTTCTCCCAGAGCGCGTGGAAAGGCCAGATCGCCATCCAGCGCCCGCACGATGGTGATGAAGCTGCCGATCTTCGAGCGCTTGGCGCGGCTGGCAGCGCCGAACAGCCCTTGCAGCCCCTCGCGATCGGAGGCGAACACCCCTTGCTCAACCGCCTTCACCACGATGCGCGCCCGCTCGTAATGGCTGAGCGCGGCGCGGATCTCGTTTTCCTCGACCATGGCAAGATAGGCATCCGTGGTCAGATCCGGGCGGCGCAGAAGCGCCAGCACCGTGCCAAACCGCGCCTCGCCTGTCTCGGACGCCAGCTGGCGCAGCGCGTGGCAGCGCCGCCAGCCGCTGATCAGCCCATAGCGCCCGCTTTCCAGCCGGGTGACCTCGATCGGCATCTGCTGGCCACGGGCGCGCAGGCTCTCGCGCAGGGCCGCCATGTCCTCGTCCTCGATCGGCAGGCGGTCGCGCACGAGATGGTCGAGATCCACCGCCTCGAGCGGCAGTTCCAGCACCATGCGCCCACCCTCGCGGGCATCGCTCATGGTGCGGCTCAGCTCGTCCAGCGCCGCCACGGCAGAACTGTCGGCAGCGACATCCGCGATCGGCGCGGCGCGCCGACGCGGGGCAAGACCGGGCAAGGCTTCGGCGGGCCCGGGCACCAGGGTTTCGGGGGCAGACAGGAAGGAGGGCGGCGACAGCCGCTTGCGTTTGCTCATGGCAGGGCTCCTCAGGCGGCAGAGGTTTCGGCGGCCAGCTCGTCGCGGCGCCAGCTGCCCAGCAGCAGCGCCTTGAAGGCGGCATAGGTGGCATCGAAGGCCTCGCGCCCGCGCACATAGGTCTCGCGGTTGAAATCGCGGTAATCGGCCTCGTAGATGCCCTGCACCTGCTCGCCCGCCTGCCCGATCAGGGCGGTGAAGTGCTGGCGGTGCGGCGACAGGGTCTGGCCCAGATAGGCCTGCATCAGCGCCGCCAGTTCCGCCTGCTGGCTGTCGTCATAGCGGGTGACCACGGCGCGCACCGCATCCCACTGGAACGAGATGCCATCGCGCCCCAGCGCCCGGGCGGCCATGTTCTCGGCGCTCTCGATCGAGCCGAAGGTGGAATGCAGCATGTCGAAAAACCGCCCCGTGCTGTCGAATTCCAGAAACGACGCCCCCAGAGGCACCAGCAGGATGTCGGCGGCGGCCAGCCCGTTGATGGTCAGGTACCCAAGCGCCGGCGGGGTATCGACGAAGATCACGTCGTATTCATCCAGCAGCCCGTCGGCGGCGAAGACATCGGTCAGCGCATCCCACAGCTTCCAGCCGCGCCCCTGCATGCGCCACACCGGCACCTGAAATTCCGCCCAGTAGAGGTTCAGCTGGGCGCCGATCAGATCGATATTGGGCCAGTGGGTCTTTTGCACCAGATCGGCGGCCTTGACCTCAAGCGCATCGGTCAACGTATCGTCCAGCGGCACGGGTGCCTCCCCCCGGTCCATCCGGCGCTGGTTTTCCTCGCGCAGGTATTGCGCGTAATGGCGGGCCATCAGCGGGAACACCGTCTGCCATTCGTCTTCGACCTTGCCGTTGAAGATCGAAGTCATCGAGCCTTGGGAATCCAGATCGACCACCAGCACATTGTAGCCATCCAGCGCCGCGCTCATCGCCAGATGCGCGGCGGTCGAGGTCTTGCCGACGCCGCCCTTGAAATTGGCCACGGCGACGATCTTGGCAGGCAGGCCCTTGGGCCGGTAGGGCAGGTATTGCTTGTTGCGCGCGCCTTCGGTGCCGAAAAAGGCGCGCAGCTTGAGCACCTCATCAAGGCTGAACCAGCGGGTGCCGTTGGCGGTTTCACTGCTGCCCTGCGGCAGGTCGGGGTTGGCCTTGAGCACCCGGCGGAAATGCGCGGTGGCGACCGGGATCAGGTATTGGGTGATCTCCCATGTCGAGAACAGCCGCAGCCGCCGCGCGCCGCCCTCTTCAAGGCCGCGGCCGACCAGATCGCGCCGCCCGGTGGCGCAGGCCTCGGCGATGCGTTCGAAATCCGAGGTGCGCGTGGGCGCGCCCAGCTGCTCCATGGAGCGGTTCGGATCAATGTTGAAATAGGGAGGAACGGGTTTGCTCGCCTCGCCTCTGGGGCCAGATTTCGGGCTGGATTTCACTGCCATGTCGCCTTGCCTGTGCTGCCTTAGGCGCGGAGTTCGCGCCGGGTTTCAGAAAGCGCTTCAACGCAGGGTTACCCAAGGATGTGCGCATTTTTCATGACGATACCACTATTTTGCGTACATGACAGGATTTTTCGGATGTCAGAGGATTTTCAATGCATATTGCGCTCTGCTTATCGCCCTGGTTGCCAGAGATGCTGTTATTTTCTGTTATATAGTCCGTTATGGAAACTGACCTGCCCGGATTTTTCATAATCTTTCATGAGCTTGATCGATCCTCTCAACCAGCTTGTGATTCTGATCCGACGATAGGGCGACTCTGATCCGCCGAACAGGCGACTCTGACCCCCCGATGGTTGCTGGACGCCATGGCCTCCTGTGGATAAGGTGAGTGTCACTGAAACCCCGATACGAAAAACGGGGGCAGTGCAGGCAAATTCCCCGGCAATCGAGCAGGTCCGGTCATGGCAATATCTTCAGACGGCGGGGCGCTCCCGAGGGTCGCGGCCGATCGGCATCCGGTGGCCGACTTCTTCTTGTGCGACATCTTCGATGCCAGCCCCAAGGACGATCTTGGCACGATGGAACACCCGGTGTTCTCGCTGTCGACCAAGCCCGACCGGCGCATTCTCGATTACGAGCACAACGGCGTGTCGATCAAGGTGACGCCCTCGGTGCTGGGGCGGGCGACGATCCACGACAAGGACATCCTGATCTATTGCGTCTCGCAGCTGATGGCGGCGATCAATGCCGGGCGCGAGGTGACGCGCACGGTGCGGCTGCGCGCGCATGATTTTCTGGTGGCGACCAACCGCGACACCGGGGGCGACAGCTACGCCCGGCTGCGCGACGCCTTCGAGCGTCTGGCCGGCACGCGCATCACCACCAACCTTGCCTCGGGCGGCATCGAGACCACCGAGGGGTTCGGCCTGATCGAAAGTTGGCGCATCGTGCGCCGGTCGGGCTCGGGACGGATGATCAGCGTGGTGGTGACGCTGTCGGAGTGGCTGTTCCGCTCGGTGCTGGCCAAATCGGTTCTGACCCTGTCGCGCGATTATTTTCAGCTGCGCAAACCGCTGGAACGGCGGGTCTATGAAATCGCCCGCAAGCATTGCGGCCGCCAGCCCGAGTGGCAGGTCAGCATGGCGGTGCTGCACAAGAAGTCGGGCAGCACCGCGCCGCTGCGGGTGTTCCGCGCTGCCGTGCGCCGGATGATCGCGGGCGCGACCCTGCCCGATTACACCCTGTCCGAACTGGGCGGCGATCTGGTGCTGTTCAGCCGCGCCGCCGCAGTGATCGAGCCGGGCACCGGCCCGCTGCTGAGCCCCGATGCGCTCGACGCCGCCCGTGCCCGCCTGCCGGGGGCCGATGTCTATGCGCTGGTGGCGCAATGGCAGGCGTGGTGGCAATCGACCGGACAGCCGCAGCTGTCCTCGCCGGATCGCGCCTTCCTGGCCTGGCTCGACACAAGGGCGCGCGAATGATCTCCGTCATCCTGCCGATCTATAATGTCGCCGAGTATGTCGGCGCGTGTGTCCGCTCGATCCTCGATCAGAGCTTTGGCGATTTCGAGCTGATCGCCGTCGATGATGGCAGTACCGACGGCAGCGGCGATCTGGCCGCGGCTGCGGCGGCGGGCGATCCGCGCTTTCGCCTGATCTCGCGCGCCAATGGCGGGCTGTCGGCGGCGCGCAACACCGGGCTGGATGCGGCGCGCGGCGAGCTGATCGCCTTTGTCGACAGCGACGACATGCTGGCGCCCGAGTATCTCGAACGGCTGGAACAGGCGCTGCGCGACAGCGGCGCCGACTGGGTCGCCTGCGGCATTCTCTTTCATGGCCCCGATCACGAGATGCGCCATTCCGCCCGCCACGACGCGCCGCGCCTGCTGGAGCAGCAGCCGGAGCTGCCGCTGCCGCAGACCTACCGGCTGGACGACTGGCGCGATGTGGTCTGCCATTTCCCCTCGGCCTGGAACAAGCTCTACCGGCGGTCGCTGATCGAGGGCCTCCGCTTTGACGAGGGGCTGAACTACGAGGACCACGCGTTCTTTCAGCGCTGCGCCGCGCGCACCGACCGCCTCGTGCATCTGCATGCGCCGCTCTATCGCTGCCGTCAGGGCCGCCCCGGCCAGATCACCCGCGACGGGTCGGAGCGGGTGTTCGAACAATTCGCCGTGCTGGACATCCTGCGCACCATCACCTCCGGGCCACAAAAGACGGGCGGCCCCGAGGCTATGGCGCAGCTGACCACCCGCCTGACCTTCGAGCGGGCCGAGGCGATCACCGACCACCCCCGCCGGGCGCGGTTCGTAAACGCCGCCCGCGCCGCGCAGGCCGCCACCGGCCTGCCGCCCGACGACCGGTTGGGCGTGCCCGGCTGGTGGCTGGATCTGCTGGAAGGGCGGGTGCCGGTCAGCGTGGTGATCCCGTCCAACGGCGATGCGGACGCCCTGCGCCAGAGCCTCGATGCGCTCGCCGCCCGCAGCCTGATCGAGGCCGAAATCCTCGTGGTCGCCGACAGCCCCGCCGCGGGGCAGGCGCTTGGCGGGCTGGATCTGGCGGCACTTTGTCCGGGGACGCGGCTGGTCGTCGGCCCCGGGGGCGCCGACATGCACGCCCGCACGGCGGGGGCGCGCAACGCCGGACTAAAGGCTGCGACCGGCGGCGCGCTGGTGTTTCTCGATGCCGGGGATGCGTTGCCGCCGCGGGCGCTGGCGATCTGGCAGGCGCGGCTGCGCAAGGCCGGGGCCGACATGGGCTTTGCGCGCTTTGTCATGGCCCCCGATGCGCCCCACAGCGGGCTGCACGACCGCCGCCCGCTCGAGGGGCGGCTGGACGATCCTGAAGGCTTTGCGCCGCAGCCCGGCGACACGGTCTATATCCATGCCCACCCCTCGGCCAAGATCTGGGACCGGGCCTTTGTGCAAGCGCGCGGCCTGCGGTTTGCCCCCGCGCCGCTGTCGTCCTGGGATTTCCTGCTGCGCGCGGGCGGGCAGGCGGAGCGCATCCTCTACCTGCCGGGGCTGCCACCCAAGCTGGCGTCGCGACCTGCGACCCGGGCGTTCTGGCTTGAGCCGACGCCGCCCACGGCGCTGGCGCGCGCGGTGGCGGATATGGCGCAGGGCCTGCCCGGGCCCGTGGCGGGGCGGCTGCTGGTACGGGCGATCTGGGAAAAGCTGAACTTTGCCGATCTGGGCGAGGGCGCCGCCACCTGGGAAGCCGAGGCCGCCGCCGCCTTCGGCGCCGCCCATCCCGAAAGCGCTGTCGATGTCGATCCCTATGTCGGGCAAAGACTGCGCGCGTTGCTGGGGATCCAGCCTTAAAGGGGGGCAACCCGGCCGGGTGTGATTGCGCTCTGCGGGAAAACTCTTCAAACAACCTCGCAAGAGGGGGGCGCCCCCGGCAAGAACAGACGTCAGGACGAAAGAGATGCAGAAATTCCGGGCAGACGGGAACGGAGCCTTTCACTACACGGTGAACTTCGAAACCGATGATTTCGCCAATATCTCGTTTCTCGAAGCGCCGGGCGGAGATATCCTGTTTCATCTTTCCCTGCGGGAGAACAAGCAGCTTGCGGTGACCAACGCGCGCCGGGGTGGCAAATGGCAAGGTGAGGCCGCGACCGAGGTGTCGCTGGCAAAACACGGTGACCGTGTCATCATCCGCTTCAGCGACGCGGGCGTGCAGGTCGATCTGAACGGCACCGCGATCATCACGGATGGCGAGCGCTACCCCGGCACCGAGCTGATTTCCGTGATGCAGTTCACCGGCGGATTGATCGAGGAAAGTTTCTGGATCGAGGGCGAGGGCAACGCCAGGCGGCAGACGTCGGGAAGTTTGCAATTCATCGCGCCCCTGCAACTCAGGGGCTGGGGGGCCGATCCGGTGCTGCTGGTGCAGCGCCCGGAAATTCGGGTCGAGGGCACCGGCCATCCGCTGCGCTCGGAACGTCAGGCGCGTCCGGAACTGGCAAAGCGTCACAACGTGCGGCGCCCGATGATCGGCGTTGCGGCGGCCTTGCCGGGCCGGGTCTGGCAAGGGGTGGAACCCGGCGCGCCGCTGCGCATCCGGATCTGGAACAACGGTGCGCCTTGCGGCAACGAGCTGGACCTGACCCGCGAGGGCGTGCTGGAACATGTCACGACAATTCTCGGGAACGACAAGGCCCCTCTG
Source organism: Salipiger sp. 1_MG-2023 (assembly GCF_030547555.1). Taxonomy (NCBI): domain Bacteria; kingdom Pseudomonadati; phylum Pseudomonadota; class Alphaproteobacteria; order Rhodobacterales; family Roseobacteraceae; genus Salipiger; species Salipiger sp. 1_MG-2023. The sequence continues at coordinate 16,921 of NZ_JAUOQN010000032.1, forward strand.
GAACAGACCCTGCTGGCCATTGAACACGTGCGCTTTGCCGGGCTTGTCGAAGCGCTGTCCGACGAGGCGCGCGGACAGCTCTTCGAGAAGGCGGCGCGCCATGGGCTGACCGATTGGCTTGGGGGGGCGCAACCGGCGCCCGCGCCTGCCGTGGCGCTTGCCGAAGATCCCGAGAAACTGCCGCTGCGCCGGGCTCAGGCGGAATTCGCCGCGGCCGTGGCGGGCGATGCCGCGCCCGACCTGATGGCCCATCTGTCCAAGGTGCTCGACCGCTACGGGCTGACCCCGCCGCAACGGCGCGAGCTGTACCTGTCGGTGAGCGATGCCTTTTGCGCCGCCGATGCCTTCGGCGCGCTTTATGCCCATGCGGCCTCGGAAGACCTCCATCGGTTTCAGCCAGGAGACGGGCCCTGGTACAACTCGGTGATCCTGCCGTTCCTGTGCCTCGAGGGCCGGCTGGGCGAGCTGCGCCGCCTGCTGGACCGGCTGGCCACGCCGCGGGGCGGCTGGCTGGCCACCCCGGCCATCGCCTTCGTGGTGCGTGAGCTGCTGCGCCGCCCGCACCGCCCCGACCGCGACAGGGCGGCCGAAGAGGTGCTGCAGGGATTCATGCAGCTGGTCCTGGCGCGGGCAGGGCATTACTGGGATCGTACCCCCTGCGCCGCGCTGACCGATGCCGCCGCGCGGCTGGTGCGGGCGCGCGCGCGACTGCCCGACGCGATGGGCCCCGAAATCGAGACGTTCGCCCTGCGCGCCTACGGCCTGTCGCCAATGTTCTGGCAGGTTCTGGGCACGCCCGACAGCCCGCTGCTTGAGGCGGCTGCCGCTGCCTTTTCCCGGCTGCGCGAGGCGGCCATTGCGGGAAAAAATCCTGCGCCCGAGGATCTCGCGTTTTTCGAACGTTTCGACACCCCCGATCTGCCGCGCTGGAAGATCGAGCTTTGCGGCCCCGCAGGTCAGGCCAGCCCCGTGACCGGGAGCGCTCTGGCGGCGCAGCTCAGCGCAGAGGGTGCACGCGGCGAGGCCGCTGCGATCCGGGTGCAGGCCTTTCCCGGCGGCAAGCTGAGTGCAGAGGATACCGCTGCGCTGGTCCCGCTGACGCGCCGCGCCATCCGCGCGCGCTATGGCGACATGGCGAAGGGCGCGCAGCTTGATCTGCAGCGGCAGATCAGCCGCGACACCGTGCAACTTCTGTCCGATCTTGGCGCGGGCCGGGATGTCGACCCGCAGCTGGGGGCCTTGCTTGACGGCATGACGGCGCTGGCGGCGGCGCGCTCGGGCTTCCTTGGCATCGGCATGATGCTGATGTTGCTGAACGGTCTGCAGCGCGGCGGGCATGAGGCGCTGGCGACGCGGGTTCTGGCAAGGCTGAACGCGGTGCGCGGCGAGCTGCCCGAAGAGCAGCGCAGCGATCTGTACACCCGCCCGGCGATCCATGCGGCGCTGATGGCGCTGAGCCCGGCGGCGCGCGGCAATCCTAGCGGGTTTGCCGCTGCGGCGCTGGCGCTGTTCCCGAATTACCGACCCGGCGTCGAGATGCCGCCGCCTGCCCGGATCGCGGACTGGAGCTGGGTCAGCCCGCTGTTCGACACGGTCGTGGTGGTGATGTCCTGCAAGCCCAACCTCGACACCCGCATCCCGGCGATGCGCGAGGCCTGGCTGAACACGCTGGGCACCATGGGCATCCCCTATCTGATCGCTGTGGGCGATGGCGATGGCGCGCATCGGGGCGACACCATCCACCTGACCGCCCCGGATGATTACGAAAGCCTGCCGCAAAAGACCCTCGCCGCGGTGCGCTGGGTGCATGACCACACCGAGTTCAGCCACATGCTGAAGATCGACGACGACTGTTTCCTCGACGTCGAGTCCTTCTTTTACAACCAGTCCTACCGCAAGCACCATTACTACGGTCGCAAGCTGCGCCGCGAGCTCGGCCAGACCGACCGCTCCTGGCATTGCACCAAGGCTCGCTCAGAGCGTGGCCGCTTTGAGCTCGACCGCTCGCCCGAGCCGTCGGAATACGCCGATGGCGGCAGCGGCTACTGTCTGTCGCGCCACGCGATGAAGACCTTGCTCTATGCCGCCGGAACGCCCGAAGGGCGGCGGCTGATCAATGTCTCTTTCATGGAGGACAAGATCGTCGGCGATTTGCTCGCTCTGCAGGGGCTCACCGTGCAGGACGAGGATTACCTCGTGTCGATCCGCCGCCGCAGCCAATCGGGCGGCGTTCCCGTCGCGAAATGGCTCAACAGTTTTCACCCGGGCCCCTCGAGCGGTGTGGTTCAGGTGCATCTCGATACCCATGAGCAGATGGCAGATGCCAAGGCCCGTCTGGCCGCGCCGGGACTGTTCCCGAAAAAGATCTGGCCGAGCTTTGCGCCGGTCAGGCTGGGCTATCAGTCGGGCGCGCTGGAACTGATCTCGGACGAGGCGCAGCTGGCCAAGGCCAATGCCGCCCCGGTGGCGGTGGTCGCCTGCCTGCGCAACGAGATGGTCATGCTGCCGCATTTCCTCGCCCATTATCGCAAGCTGGGGGTCGAGGGGTTCTTGCTCATCGACAATTGCTCGGATGACGGCTCGCTGGAATATCTGCTGGAGCAGCCCGACGTGGCGGTGTTCTCGGCCGACACCGATTACCGCAATTCCCATTACGGCGTGGCCTGGCAGCTGGCGATCCTGTCGCAGCTGCGGGTCGGGCGCTGGTCGGTGGTGGCCGACATCGACGAGATGCTGGTGTTCCCCAAATGGCAGCGCGGCGGCATCGCCAAGGTGCTGAACCGCCCCGAATACGCCGAGGCCGACGCCATCTGGACCGGCATGCTCGACATGTACCCCAAGGGCCCGCTGGAGGCGGCAAGTTTCGCCTCGGGCGATCTGTTCGCCGAGGCGGGATATGTCGACCGCGAGCCCTTCCTGTCGGGCACGCTCAGCCGGGGGCCCTATTCCGATGCGTCCACTGTGACCTCGGCGCTGCGCCACCGCCTGCTGGCGGGCAGCCGCCCCGATCTGTTCGTGGCGCAGAAATACGCGGTTTTGAAATATCGCCCGTGGATGCGGCTGTCGGACGGGCTGCATTACGCCGCCGGCATTCGCCCCGCGCCGCAAAAGATGCTGCTGGCGCATTTCAAATACAGTGCGCATTTCCGGCAAAAGGCATTGGACGAGGTCGCCCGCGGCCAGCATTTCAACAATGCCGAGGAATATCGCCGTTATCTTGCGCTTGTCTCCGAAGGGCGCGAGATAATCTTCGATCCGGCAATCTCGGTGCCGTGGCTCGATAGCCCCGCCGTGCGCGCCATTCTCAAGTAATTTCGCTGCAAGGATATCTCACATGGCTCCCAAATTCGGCACCAGCGGTCTGCGCGGCCTCGTCACCGAGCTGACACCCGACCTCGTGCGCGACTACACAAGCGCCTTTCTGGCCGCCTGCCCCTCGGGCGGGGCGGTGCATGTGGGCTGGGATCTGCGACCCTCCTCGCCCGAGATTGCCGATAGCGTCATCGCGGCGGTGCAGGCGGCCGGGCTGGATGCGGTGGTGCATGGCGCGCTGCCGACCCCGGCGCTGGCGCTGGCCTCGTTGCAGGCGGGGCAGGGCGCGGTGATGATCACCGGCAGCCACATTCCGGCAGATCGCAACGGGCTGAAATTCTACACCCCCATGGGCGAGATCTCGAAGGCCGACGAAGAGGGCATCAAGACGGGCCTGTCGGCTTCGGCGGGCAGCGGCGCAGGCGCGCGCATCGACGCGGGCAGCGCCGCTTCGGATGCCTATGTTGCGCGCTACGCTGATGCCTTCGGCCCGGCGGCGTTGGCGGGGATGCGCATTGGCGTCTACCAGCACAGCTCGGTGGCGCGCGACATCATGGTGCGGGTGGTCGCGGCGCTTGGCGCCACGCCCGTGTCGCTGGCCCGCTCCGACATCTTCATCCCCGTCGACACCGAGGCGGTCGATCCGCAAACCCGCGCCGGGCTGGCGGGCTGGTGCGCGGACAATCATCTTGATGCGCTGATCTCCACCGATGGCGATGCCGACCGTCCAATGGTGGCCGATGCGCAGGGCGCCATCGTGCCGGGCGATGTGCTGGGCCCGCTCACCGCCCGCGCGCTGGGGGCCAAGGTGATCTGCACGCCGGTGTCCTCGAATACGCTGGTGGCGCAGATGGAGGAGTTCGCGCGCGTCGACAGCACCCGCATCGGCTCGCCCTTCGTCATCGCCGCCATGGAAGAGGCGCTGGCCGCCGACCCGTCGGCCAAGGTTGTCGGCTACGAGGCCAATGGCGGCTTTCTGCTGGGCTTTACCGCCGATGCGCCCGCCGGGCCGCTGGCGCCGCTGATGACCCGCGATTGCCTGTTGCCGATCCTCGCGCCGCTGGCCGCGGCCAGGGCAGGGGGCGTGCCGCTGGCGGATCTGGCCGTAGCGCTGCCGCCGCGCTTCACCGCCGCCGATCGGCTGACCGGCATTGCCCCCGAAGCCTCGGGGCGGCTGCTCAACGAGCTGGGCACCGATGCGGGTGCACGGGCGGTGTTCTTCGAGGGCGTCGGTCCAGAAACCGGCATCGACCTGACCGACGGGCTGCGCGTCAGCTTTGACGGCGGCGATGTGGTGCATCTGCGCCCCTCGGGCAACGCGCCGGAATTTCGCTGCTACACCGAAGCGGCCAGCTCCTCGCGCGCCGACGAGCTGCTGGCGATCCACCTCGAAAAACTGGGCAGCGTGCTGAAGGGTTGATGGCGCTGTATTTTTCGGCAGGCCGGAGAGGCAAGGCAAAGGGATCAATTTTTCACCTTGTTCCGCCTTGTGAGCCGCAAGCGCATTTGTTAGCGCTTCCTTAACAAGACGCGCGGGCTTTGGCCGGAATTTCCGGTACATATCGTCGGCAAATGCTTTTCCGAAACAAGGGCCATAGCGGCCCATTTTCAGCAGGCTGCTACGCATGACTAAAAAGGCACTGATCACCGGGGTAACAGGTCAGGATGGCTCGTATCTCGCGGAATTCCTGCTTGCCAAAGGGTACGAGGTCCACGGCATCAAGCGCCGCGCCTCGCTGTTCAACACCGGCCGGGTGGATCACATCTATCAGGATCCGCATGTCTCGGACCAGAATTTCAAGCTGCATTACGGCGATCTGACCGACAGCTCGAACCTCACCCGCATCATGCGCGAGGTCGAGCCCGACGAGGTCTACAACCTCGGCGCCCAGTCCCATGTCGCCGTGTCGTTCGAAAGCCCGGAATATACCGCCGACGTCGACGGCATCGGCACGCTGCGCCTGCTCGAGGCGATCCGCTTCCTTGGCCTTGAAAAGAAGACCCGCTTCTATCAGGCCTCGACATCCGAGCTGTTCGGCCTCGTGCAGGAGACGCCGCAGAAGGAAACCACCCCCTTCTACCCGCGCTCGCCCTATGCTGTGGCCAAGATGTACGCCTACTGGATCACGGTGAACTACCGCGAGAGCTATGGCATGTATGCCTGCAACGGCATCCTGTTCAATCACGAGTCCCCGCGCCGCGGCGAGACCTTCGTGACCCGCAAGATCACCCGCGGGCTGTCGAACATCTCTCAGGGGCTGGAGCAGTGCCTGTATATGGGCAACATCGATAGCCTGCGCGACTGGGGCCATGCCAAGGATTACGTGCGCATGCAGTGGATGATGCTGCAGCAGGACGAGGCGGTGGATTTCGTCATTGGCACCGGCGTGCAGTATTCCGTGCGTGAATTCATCACCTGGACCGCCGCAGAGCTGGGCATCGAGCTGGAATTCACCGGTACCGGCGTCGACGAGATCGCGACCGTCAAATCGGTCGACAACGCGATCTCTCCGGGGGTCAAGACCGGCGATGTGATCATGAAGATCGATCCGCGTTACTTCCGTCCCGCCGAGGTCGACACGCTGCTGGGCGATCCGACCAAGGCCAAGGAAAAGCTGGGCTGGGTGCCCGAGATCACCGCGCAGGAAATGTGCGCCGAGATGGTTGCCTCGGATCTGCGCACCGCGCAGCGCCATGCGCTGCTCAAGGAACACGGTTACGAGTTGCCGATCGCGCTGGAAGGCTAGGCGCGAAGGTTGGATGGACGTGCATATTCCCAGCGCAGCGCACCGGAAAAGGTTGCAGGGCTGCGCTGGAGACGTGTCTAGGTGAGCCAAGACCAAGGGTTCTACCGTCAAGGCGGGCCCATCAAAAACCGGAGCATTTCACGATGACGAGGATCTACGTTGCGGGCCATCGCGGCATGGTGGGCGGGGCGATCCTGCGCCGGCTGGAGGCACGTCGCGCCGCCGGCGAGGACATTACCTTGCTGACCCGCACCCATGCCGAGCTTGACCTGACCAGCCAGGCGGCGGTGCGTGATTTCATGCAGGCCGAAAAGCCCGACGTGGTGATCCTTGCTGCGGCCAAGGTGGGGGGCATTCATGCCAACAACACCTACCCGGCGGAATTCATCTATGAAAACCTGATGATCGAATGCAACGTCATCCATCAGGCGTTCGATGCGGGCGTCAAGCGCCTGCTGCAACTGGGCAGCTCGTGCATCTATCCCAAGGCGGTGCCCCAGCCGATGAGCGAAGACGCGCTGCTGACCGGCACGCTCGAGCCCACCAACGAACCCTATGCCGTTGCCAAGATCGCGGGCATCAAGATCTGCGAAAGCTACAACCGCCAGTACGGCGTCGATTACCGCTCGGTGATGCCGACCAATCTCTATGGTCCCGGCGACAATTTCCACCCGGAGAACAGCCACGTGCTGCCCGCGCTGATCCGCCGTTTCCACGAGGCGGCGCAGGCGGGAACGCCAGAAGTGGTGATCTGGGGCTCGGGCAAGCCGATGCGTGAATTCCTGCATGTGGATGACATGGCCGAGGCCTCGCTGTTTGTGCTTGATCTCGACAAGGCGACCTACGAGGCCAACACCGAGCCGATGCTGAGCCATATCAACGTCGGCACCGGCAGCGACATCTCCATCCTCGATCTGGCAAAGCTGGTGGCGAAGGTGACCGGCTATACCGGCAAGATCTCCAACGACCCCAGCAAGCCCGACGGCACCATGAAGAAGCTGATGGATGTCAGCCGCCTTGCGGACATGGGCTGGAAGGCGCGGGTCGGGCTGGAAGACGGGGTTGCGGAAACCTATCGCTGGTTCTGCGAGACCGAGACCGTTCGCGGCTGATCCCCGCAGGAGTTACTTTTCAGAAATATTCAGACAGTGAGGCAGCAAGCGATGACGATCCACCCCATCCTCCTTTGCGGCGGATCCGGCACACGGCTGTGGCCGCTTTCGCGCAAATCCTATCCCAAGCAGTTCGCCAAGCTGATGGGCGATGACAGCCTGTTTCAGGCCTCGGCCCGGCGCCTGTCGGCGGATGGCTTTGCCGCGCCCATGGTGCTGACCGGAGAGCCTTTCCGCTTTATCGTCACCGAGCAGCTGGCGCAGATCGAACAGGCCCCCTCGGGTATTCTGATCGAACCCGAAGGGCGCAACACCGCCCCCGCCATCCTTGCTGCGGCGCTGTGGCTGTCGCGCAAGGACCCCAAGGCGCTGATGCTGGTGGCGCCCTCGGATCACGTCATTCCCGACGCGAGCGGTTTTCGCAGCGCCGTTCAGGCCGCCGTGCCGCGCGCGCAGGCGGGCGATCTGGTGACCTTCGGCATCGCGCCCAACCGCCCCGAAACCGGCTATGGCTACCTTGAAATGGCCGCCGGGGCCGACCCCAAGGCGAGCGCGCCGCAAACCCTTGCGCGCTTTGTCGAAAAGCCCGATGAGGCGCGCGCCGCCGACATGCTGGCGGCGGGCAATTTCCTGTGGAACGCCGGGATCTTCCTGTTCACCGCGCAAACCGCTGTCGATGCCTACCGCGCCCATGCGCCGGCATTGGTCACTGCCGTCGAAAAGGCGCTGGACGAGGCGCAGGAGGATCTGGGCTTTACCCGCCTTGCGCCGGGCCCCTGGGCCGAGGCCGACGACATCTCGATCGACTACGCCATCATGGAGAAATCCACCAATCTGGCGGTGATGCCCTATGCGGGCGACTGGTCGGATCTGGGCGGCTGGGACGCGGTGTGGATGGAAAGCGGCCCCGACGATGCGGGCAACGTGTGTTCCGAGCACGCCACCGCCATCGATTGCACCGATACGCTGCTGCGCTCCGAAGTGCCCTCGCTGGAACTGGTGGGCATCGGTCTTGACGATATCGTCGCCGTCGCCATGCCCGACGCGGTGCTGGTGGCCCACAAGTCTCAGGCGCAAAAGGTCAAGGATGCGGTCACCGCGCTCAAGGCCAAGGGCGCAAGCCAGGCGGTGCAGTTGCCGCGCGATTACCGCCCTTGGGGCTGGTACGAAAGCCTTGTGATCGGCGGGCGCTTTCAGGTGAAATGCATCCACGTGACCCCCGGCGCGGCGCTGTCGCTGCAATCGCACCACCACCGCTCGGAACACTGGATCGTGGTCGAGGGCACCGCCAGGGTGACCATCGATGACGAGGTGAAGCTGGTGACGGAAAACCAGTCGGTCTACATCCCGCTGGGCGCGGTGCACCGGATGGAAAACCCCGGCAAGGTGCCGATGGTGCTGATCGAAGTGCAGACCGGCAGCTATCTTGGCGAAGACGACATCATCCGCTACGAGGACATCTACGCCCGCAGATAAGGCGCTTCTGACCGAGCAGGCCGGGAGTCGACGGAGAAGAGCATGGAGCAGTCCGGCATCGCCTCTATTCTAGAGCGATTGACCCAGTTGAGGCTGACACCTCTGCCAGACCGAGCAAGCCCGGGCGAGCAGCTGGTGCCGGATGTCTATTTCAGCTGGGATATGGGGGCAGGGGAGGTCTCGATCGCACTCGACAGGGCACCGGGCGGGCTGCTGCGCCTACGCCAGACGGTGCGCGGAGATCCCGGCTGGCTGACCTTTAACATCGGGCTTGGCTCCTGCGGTTTTGGCCCCGGAGAGTTGCTTGGGCTGTTGGCCGAGACCGGACCAGAGACCGCAGCCGACGGGCACGCAATCAACATTTTCCCCTTTCTGCGCTCTTCGGATTCTGCGGGGTACCGCGATACGCCGCTGCGCGGCGAGCTCAGTCTCGGACCAGGGCGCGGGCTGTTCCCGCTGCTGCACTGGATGCGCGAATGGGATCCGGCCTGTGGCGAGACAGTTTATCACACACTGGTCATGCCGCTGCCCAAGCGCGACTTCGTGTTGGACCTGCGCGATCTGAAAATCTTCTGAGCCGCGGGTGGCAGTTTTCGAAAGGATGGCCATGAGCCGCGCGGTCTCCGGGATCCATGTCTGCATCGTATCCTGGCCGGGGCATCACGATGCTGCCCGCGCCATCGCAGCGGCTTTTCTACCGTTTGCGGGCGCAGTGAGCACGGTTTATTCTAACGTAGACGGTTCTCCCGAGGATGGACCTGGCCATTGGGTGCAGTTGCCCGACAGCGCCTGGTTCGGGCCGAAGTTTAGGGCGTTGCTGGAACAGGTCCTGCCAGGGCAGACAATGCTTCTGGTGCAAGCCGATGCGGATTGCGACGACTGGCCGGGGCTGCTGTGCCGCTGCGCGGAGGCGATGGGCCCGGACGTGGGGCTGTGGTCCCCGACCATCGACGGTACGCCCTATCCCAACAACCGTGTTGCCACGGGGCGCAGCCCAGGGCCGGACCTGATCGAGGTGCTGCAGACCGATGCCATCGTTCTGGCGCTTGCGCCGGTGTTGCGCGCGCCGTTGGCAGGGCTGGATTTCGAGTGCAACAACCTTGGCTGGGGCATTGACTGGGCGGCTATCGCCATCGCCCGCAGGCTCGGGTTGAGCGTACTGCGTGACCTTCGGACTCGCATCACCCACCCGCCATCGCGGGGTTACGGCGACGAGGCGGCGGGGGCGCAGATGTGGACATTCCTCTGCCAGTTGCCCGAGGCCGAGCGCGCCCGCTACTTTGCCGACGAACGCCGGTTGCGCTGGCGCATGGCGGCGCAGGAGCGGATGGATTTCCTGTCTTCGATATCCCGCGCCGAAGTGGGGGTCGGGCTGGAACCGTTGCGCGCAACGCTGCACACGCTGTGCCTTGCGGGTGGGCGATTGAGCCTTGCACAGAGGGCCGGCAACCCACCGCCCGTGCTGTCGTTGGGCGGGCAGACGCTGCCGATGCAGCGCCGGGACGGTCCGCCCCCCACCTGCCGGGTGCTGCCGCTTTGCCCAGTGCCCCAGACTGGGCCGGGTGTCTCACCCGCGCAAGGCGACTGGGGCTGTCCCGGTGTCGAGACGCTGACCATGGTTTTTGCCCCCGAGGATGCAGGCAGCACACTGCCCCTGGTCGACACCGTGATCCCGCGCAGAGATGGCCGGCAGCGGCTCTGCCTTGGGCTCGCTGCGCATCGCGCCGACGCCGATCTCGTCATGCGCTGGTCCGATCTCGAGGACCGCGATCGCGGCGAGACCCATACCGTCAAGATCGCTTCTGGCTTCGAGGGCACGCGGGCGGACGGCGACTTTCAGGGGGTGCAACTCGTGATTCCTCAGATCGGCGCGGACCGGGTGCTGCATCTGTCGCTGCGCTACTGGGGGCGACGCGGCAGCGCCGAGGGACCCCCGGTGGTGCTGATGACCCGGCCTGTGCTCTTGTCAGGCCCGGCGGGCAATCCCACGCTGTCGCCGCTGCTGGTGGTCGGGAGCGACGTCGGTACGCTGCCTTCCGAGTCCTGGGAGGCGGATCTCGGCGATATGGAAGCGGTGCCGATGCTGCACCTCGGCGGTCAGGAGCTGTTGCTGCCAGCCTCTCCGGCGGGGGCGGAGCTGATTTTGTCGCAGGGCAGGCTCCATGCCCGGGCTGCCATGCCGGGGCCGGCGGTGCTGGTGATCGGAGGGCGGATGTCTCGGCAGCTGTGGCTGGGGCCAGAGCCGCGGGCCCTCGATCTTGCGCCCGAGCTCTTGGTTGCCTCGGGAAAATTGATCGAGTTGAGAGACGCCTCCGGCAGCCTGAGCCTCGCACGGTATCGCGGCACGGCCTGAGCAAGGGCGCGGAGGGCATCCGGGCGGGCCGTCCCCTGAAAGGGAATTGTCTGGCTAAAAGTCACTCGAAAGGGAGCGCAGACAGGGGTTGCCTGGCCTGATCCGGGGGGTTTGCGGTTGACATTCAAAGCCCGCTGCCAGAGTTGGATAACATGATTGTACGGCATGCCCTTCGGGCATCCATTGTTTCAGTCTTCGGATGCCCGAAGATGCTCACGAGTACCAAGACACGGTTCAAAATGAACGAGCAGCCTGAGATTGAAGACGGTTCTGAACAGCGCGCCTTCCTCGTGCTCTTTCCGCAAAATTCTGACATTACGGACCTGAGCGCCTTCGGGCTGCCTCCAGAGGGGGAGCCCGGCACAGCCCTCCGCGATATTTCCGAGCAGTTGCTCGCGGTGCTGCAAGCTGTCTGGCACGATCTGTCTCCGCTCGAGTATGGCTGTTTCGCCACCCCGGAGGTGCAGGCGCTGCTGCCGAGAGCCGCCGAGGCGATGGCTGGCAAAGCCTGTCCGCGTCTGCTCGACGATGCGCGGCTTTGCCGGACCCTGCCATTCTGGACCGAGGCCGCCGCCATGGCCGGCCTGCAGCTGCACTGTACGCTTGCCATTGCGGCCCCTTTGCAAGCCGCGCAGCCGCTGACGGAAGCGTCTGACATCGATGCCCTGAAAGTGCGATTGCTCTGGTTGCGCCACGTGCTTGATGTCGAGTGCGATAGCCGCGGCCTGCCGCGTCGCTGGGTCGATCTCGACGCGCTTGCTGAGCGCGAGCCGTTGCAGGCGGTGTCGAGCGATCAGCTTGCGCAGCCGCACGGTTGGGTGCGCGAGACTCTGAACATCCTTCAGCGCTGGTCCGAGGCAGGCGAGGACAGCGCCGATCATCCGCGGCTCGATGATATCCGTGCCGGGTTCGATGCGGCGACATCACTGTTCGGCAGCATTCTGGGGAGAGCAGAAAGCGCCGCCCGTGAGCAGGCTGCGCTGCGCCGAGAACTCGAGGAGGCGCGTGCCCGTGGGCGGCTAGGGGCCATCGCCGCCCAAGTAGACGCCAAGACCATGGCGGCCGAGCAGGAGCAGGCTGCGCTGCGCAAGACATTGGTCGAGCTGCGCGCGCAGCTCGACACCCGCAACACCGAGCTTGAAGACATGCGTGAGCGCGCACGCGATGAGCGGGCTGACTTGGAAAGTCAGCTCGAAAGCGCCCGCCAAGACAGCGCTCGGCTCGAGGCTTTGGTGCATGATCTCACCAGCACGCTGGCGCAACGCCAGGCCGAGCTCGACGACACTCAGGCCGAGCTAGAGGCCGCGCCGGATGCGGCGGTTGTCGAGGCCCTCGAGGGGCGGCTGGCCGAGACGCTGTTGGAGCAGACGCGGCTGAAGACCGACAACGAGCGACGCGACGCAGAACTGGCTGTGCTTGCCCGCCAGCTTCTGGAACAAGGCGAGGCGCTTTCCGTCAAAGAGCGCGAACTGGGCGCGGCGCGGGCCGCGCACGAGATCCTGCGGGCTGAAGGGGCAGAGCTGAGCTGCAAACTGGAGACAACGCGGCGGGAGCGCGATGAAGCGACTGGGCGCAGCATGGTGCAGGATCGCGAGCTGGCCGAACTGGGCAAGGTGCTGGTCGCGCAGCAGACCGAGACCGAAGAGATGATCCGGGCGCGAGATGCCGCCACCGCCACCGCCGCCACTGAGGCGGACCGGGCGACCAAGGCGGAGACTGAATCCGAGTCTCTGCGCGGCCGCCTCGCCGAGCGCAACGCCGCGCTGCGCTCTACCCGAGAGGAACTGGTTACGGCGTGGTCCATGCTACACCCCGGCGCGCCAAAGCCGCAGTCCGAAACCGTCCCGGCGCTCGCCGGGCAGCTCAAGGATCTGCTTGAGACACTGGATCGGCGCGCGCGCGACGGCGAGCAGGGTGCCGAGGCGCTTCAGCAAGAGCTGGAACAGCTGCGGACACAAATGCAAGAGATCGAGACGCATCGCTCTGCGCTTCTGCGTTCGACCTCATGGCGACTGACCGGCCCGCTGCGCTGGGTGGTGGAACATCTGCGCCCTGGGAGTTGACGTCTCTTGGGCCCTGAAACAGAAAATGATCGGCGCGCCGCCCGTGAGCAGCGGCCACTCGAAGAGGTTTCCATGTCGAATAACGGACCTGAGCTTATCGACCTTGTCTCGAACAGCCCGTTTTTCGATGCGGACTGGTATGCAGGGCGCTACCCGGATGTTGCTCTGACCGGGCTGCCCGCGGCCGAGCATTACATGCGGGTGGGTTGGCGCATCGGACGCGATCCGGGCCCAGATTTCAGTACCGCCAGCTACCTGCAGGATCATCCCGATCTGCGCAAGCAAGGGCTCTGCCCACTGGTCGCGCTGGCGCGGCAACAGGCGGCACCACACAGCGTTGCTAGCGACGGGCTGACTGTCGGGCCGACCCCGGAGCAGATCAAGGACATCGAGACTGTGCGAGCCTGCCGCCTGTTCGATGCCAGTTGGTACCTTGAGCAGTATCCCGAGGCCGCGAACCATGCCTTCGGTCCTGCGGCCCATTACGTGATGCAGGGCGTGGCGGATCTGCTGAACCCCGGCCCCGGATTTTCGACGCGCTTCTACCTGCAGAAGCACCCTGACATTCGCAAGGTGGGCATCAACCCGCTGGTGCATTACGATAAATGGGGCCGTCTCGAGGGGCGCAACATCCTGCCGGCGATTTTGGACTGCGCGGCCAGCGACCCTGCGCTGGCCGCTTCGCAGCGCCCGGCAAGGACCGCCCCCTTCGCGGACCCCGAGCGCGCCCGCGACTATCTGCGCAGGATGCTGACCACCCAGATCAGCGGTGAACCTGTGCGCATGTACCAGCATTTCGACATCGCGAACGCAGAGCGCTTCGTTGCCGCCGCCGAGATGTTGGCAGGAGAGACCCCCGACGTGCTGGTCTCGGTGATCATGCCCGCCTACAATCGCGAGCGTCAGATCGGCGCTGCCATCGAGTCGGTGCTGAAACAGTCTTGGCGCAATTTCGAGCTGCTGGTGATCGACGACGGGAGCACCGACAGCACCGCCGAGGTCATCCGCAGCTATGACGATCCGCGGCTGCGATTGTTGCAGGGCAGCCGTTCGGGCGTTAGCGGGGCGCGCAACGCGGGGCTCATGGAGGCGAAAGGCGAGGTGATCTTTTACCTCGATTCCGACAACACCTGGACCCCGGATTTCATCTGGCTGATGATGCAGGCGATGCAGCACAGCGGCGCGCGCTGCGGCTACGGGGGCACCCGGCTGCAATCTCCGCGTGAGTTCCTCATTGGGTATCGCGGCGAACCTTACAACTGGGAAGCCTGCCTTGCGCTGAACTACGTCGATATGAATGTGTTCTGTCACCACCGCGATTTCATCGACACCCACGGCATCTTCGACAGCGGCCTGAAGCGTATGGTCGACTGGGATCTGATCCTGCGCTACACCCGCGGTGAGCCGGTTTTTTATGCCCCCTTCATTGGCTGCGTTTATTACGAGGACGGCGCAGATATGGGCCGGATCACCACGTCGCAGCCTATCGTCTCTCGCAAGCTGGTATATGATCGCAACGCGCGCAACTGCGATCTGCACGACGCCGTGGTTGACCTGAAGTACAACATCGCCATCAAGATGTTCGCCCCCTGGGCCGACCGCAACGCTTGGGGGGATTACCATTATGCGGAATCGCTGGCCGAGGCGCTGCGCCGGCAGGGCCATCAGGTGCGCATCGATTTTCGCGGCGGATGGTATGACCACCCGGTCAGCGCCGACGATGTGGCCATCGTGCTGCGCGGGCTTGAGGCGTACCGACCGCGCCCGTCTCAGCTCAACATCTTTTGGGGCATCAGCCACCCCGACACCGTTACGCCCGAGGAATACGACGGCTACCAAGGCATCTTCGTTGCCTCGCGCTCCTATGCGGAACTGCTCGGCCCGCTGCTCGGGCGCGAGGTGGGAACCCTGTGGCAATGTACCGACCGCATTCGTTTCACTCCGCCCGAACCCGACAGCGAAGGCGGCGGCGACCCCGAGCGCGGCATTTTCATTGGCAATTCCCGGCGTGAGTACCGCCAGATCGTCAAGTGGGCGGTCGAGGCTGACCTTCCGCTCGATGTCATCGGCAACGACTGGGAAACCTACCTGCCCGCAGACAACGTTCTGGCCGAAAACGCCCCGAATACAGAGCTTGCCGGCTGGTACGGCAAGGCGGCTTTCGTGCTCAACGACCATTGGCATTCGATGCGCGATTTCGGTTTCGTATCGAACCGTGTTTTCGACGTCCTGGCCGCGGGCGGGCAGTTGATCAGTGACCGGCTGCCATCGATCGAAGCGTTGTTCGGCGACGCGGTGATCTCGGTGGACAGCAGCGAGACGCTGCGCGCGGCGGTGGAGCAGGGCGCGATGTCCCGCTCGCGGGAGCAACGACAGGAACTGGCGGCTGCGGTGCAGGACGCGCACAGTTTCGACCGCCGTGCCACCAGTCTGGTGAATTGGATCCGGTCCACACTTGTGCCGAAAGCCGTTCTGGCCGACGAGCTCGAGGCCGAGACCCCGGACCGAAACGCAGAGCCGCGGGTACACTGGCCGCGGCGCCCGAGGGTGGGGGTGCTTGCGCCTTGGAGCGCGCCGGAAAGCCCGGCCATGACCCGGACATTCGAGCGTATCCTGGCGCCGCTGACCGTCGATGCAGTGGCGACTGAACTGCAGCTGATCGAGATCGAGAGTGCCGAGGATTGCGCCCAGGGTGACCTGTCTGCAATCATTGTCTGCGAGGCGGGTGACGCCCCGGATGCGGCGCTTCTGGCCGCCATCGAGGCGCGCCTGAAAGAGGGGCTTCCGGTTTTTCTCGACACGCCGCAGGCGCAGGGCTCCAGTGGCTGGGCGCCGCTGACGACGCGCCTGGAACGGGTCTGGAGCGGCGATGCCGCCGTTGCGGCCAGCTGGTCGCAGGGCGAGACAGCGCCCGAGCGGCTCGATCCACGGATCTGGCGGCGCTACCGAAACCCGCGTCTGATCGAGGCCGGTCCGCGCGGAAGCCTGCGACTTCTGGCCATCGTCGATCCGGGAAAGGATGCGGCGGAACTCAGGACCTTGGTCGAGCGGCTGGCAAGGCACCAGCCGGATGGGCTACAGTTGCAGGTGGTGGGGCTCGCGCCCGACGATCTGCCCAGCCTGCCCTGGATCACCGCCACCCCCTGGCCCGAAGGCTGCCACAGCTACGGACGCCGAGCGCGCTGGCTCATCGACAATGTCGAGGCAGATTGCGGCTTCGTTACCCGGGCGGATGGTGCGGCGCGGCTGCTGCAGGTGATGGCGCTCGGCCTCGTGCCAGCGGTGCTTGGAAGTTCTGCCGAAGGGCTGATGCAGCAGGCGGGCATCCGCGAGCTGGCGGTGAGCGGGCAGAGCGCCGCTGGCCTCGTTATCGCGCTGCTGACGCTGCTGGGCACCCCGGATGAGTTGCTGCGACGCCGCAGGGCGGCCTTTGAGCTGGTCTGGAGCGCCCATCACACCTTGGGCACCCCGGATCCCCGCATTCAGATGCTGCTGCCTGCGGCGCAATCCTTCGAGACACAGGTATGACCGTGACGGACACTTTCTTCGATGATGCGCCCGATCAGCCGGATGTTGCGTCTGCCAGCGATATCGCCCTTCTGGACAAATCCTTCCTGTTCGATGCCGACTGGTACCGGCAGACCTACCCCGAGGTGGCATTGTCAGGCCGCGATCCGGCGGAGCATTACTGCAACGATGGCTGGCGGCTGGGCTATGCACCGGGACCGCACTTCACGCGGCACACGCCGGATCATGACGCCGGCAACCCGCTGCTGAAGGCGCTGCGCGAGCGCTCGCTGCGCAACCCGGCCTTCGATCGCCGCATCGACGGGTCGGAAAATCCGGATTTTTTGCCATGTCCGGAGCCCGCCTTCGAGGAACCTGGCCGGTTCAATTCCAGCCATGTCGGTCCGGCCGAGATCCTGCAGCCGGTGGTGCCCGGCTGGGACTGCCGGTTCGCTGGCACGGTGGCGGTGCATCTGCACCTCTTCCATGTCGAGATGGCGTTGGATTTTCGCCGTTGGCTAGATGCCATCCCGGTGCCTTTCGACCTGTTCGTCAGCGTGCCACACACTTCCGAAGTGATCACGGCCGAACGCGTCTTTTCCAGGCTCGAGAACGTGCGCCGCATCACCGCAGTGAGCTTTCCCAACGTCGGGCGCGACATTGCGCCGATGATCGCGGGCTTCGGCATGCGGCTGGCGCCCTATGATCTCGTGCTGCACATGCACTCGAAGAAGAGCAGCCACACCCCGGGAAAGCGCGACTGGTCGGTGCAAATGGGACACCACCTTCTGGGGTCGCGCGGCCATGCCGCCGCGATGCTCGAGATGTTCGAAGACCGTCCCGACCTAGGCCTGGTTTTCCCGACCTACCATCCCAGCGTGCGTAAGCAGATCAAGTGGGGGGCGAATTTCGCCACCTGCCGCGAGCTTATGGCCCGTGCCGGGGCGCGGCTGTATGAAACCGACCTGACGCCCTTCCCGGCGGGGTCGTTCTTTGCCATCCGCGGCGCGTTGCTGCGCCCGCTGTTGGCGGGCAGTTTCCGCTTCGAGGACTTCGGTGCCGAGGCCGGGCAGGTCGATGGCACCCTCGCCCACGCCATCGAGCGCAGCTTTGCGCTGCTGTGTCGCCAGTTCGGCTACAGCTTCCGCCAGATCCGTGCGGCGCGGCCCTTCAGCATGGGCTCGATGGTGCTTGGCGACGAGCCCTATGTCTCGGCCCGGTTGGCGGCGTTGCGCACCGAGCAGGCCCCGAGCCTGCCGCAGGACAGTGCTCCGGCATCCCTGCGCACGGCCGTGATCAGCGGCGGTCCCGGCGCTGAGCCGTTGCCCTACGAGCACCTGTTCTCGGATGCGCGCTACCTGTTCTATACCGACGCACCGCTGCAGGAGGGCGCGCGCTGCGGACAGTGGCAGATGTGCAAGATGCCCGATGTGGCAGGGGGTGGATGGATCGCCGCCGCGGCAGCGGCGCTGGCCAAGGACACCGACATCGCGATCTGGGTCGCCCCCCGGGTATCAGTGGTCGAGGACTTGACCAGCCATGTCTTTGACATGATGCGAGACAAAGGCGTCTGCGGTGTCTTCCAGCTGCCGGACCGCGAGAGCTTGCAGGCCGAGATTTCCCGGCTGGCGTCCCGCCATCCCACGGCGGATCTCGAGATGGCGTTGGGGGCACAGACGGTGTCAAAGCAACAGCCGGTATCGGATCTCGATCTGATCGTCATGGACCTGCGCCGCCCGGACATGCGGGCGCTGCTTGAGTGCTGGCAGGCCCGCGCCGCGACGCTGGCGCCGCTGCCGGCGGGGCAAGATTTGGCCTTCGATCTGGCGTGTGACGAGAGTGGAGTGCGGGTGACACGGCTTTACGCCAACGGGTGTGACCTGTCCGCCGATCCGCGGTTGCGGATCTTTGGCGCCTCGGCGGCGGTGCATCCCTATGCGGATGTGATGCCGCGCATCTCCGAACTGATGTACGAGGGCGGCGTGCGTCCGACGGCACGTCAGCGCCAGGCGCTGAGCAGCTGTATCGATGTGGTGCTGCCGGTGGCCACAAGTGACAGCCCCGATGCTCTGGCCCGCACGTTGCAGCGGCTTGAAAGTCTCGCCGATGCGCGCTGTCGACTGATCGTGGTACCGCAAGAGGCATTGCCCGCGCCTCTCGAGGCGGTGATCGACAGACACTTGGCACGCAACCCGCGTGATCTGCGCGAGGCGGCGCCCGCCGCCGCGCTACGCGGCGATCATGTTGCACTTCTGGCGCCGGGGATCCTCCCCACTCCGGGCTGGATCGACCCGCTATCCATGGCGCTTTCGGCCGATGCCGCGGTGCCTGCGGTCGCGCCACTGGTGCTGGCGGGCATGGATGAAGCCGATGGGCTCTGGTCGGATCGGCTGGCCACGCAATGCCGCAAGGCCGCCGAGGCCTGGAATGCGCCCACCGACACCCTTGCGACGCCCGGGGCGCGGCCAATGCTGCTGCGCCGCGATGTGGCGATGCAAGTGCTCTCTGCCGAGCTTTCCGATGATGCGCTCGGCAAGCTGCGCCCACGGTTGGTGTTCTCGGCGCTGATGCTGGCCCCCGGAGGCGAGACCGCAGACCAGCCAGATTCGGCAAAGGTCTTCCTTGACCGGCTGCTGCGGCGCTACCGCACTGTGTCGCCGCAAGTCTCGCCAGTGGCGTTCTACCTGCCGCAGTTTCACCCGTTCGAGACCAACGATACACTTTGGGGCGCAGGCTTCAGCGAGTGGCGCAACGTGGTGCGGGCACGCCCGCGGTTCCCCGAGCATCATCAGCCGCGCCTGCCGGGTGATCTTGGCTACTACGACTTGCGCACACCAGATACGCTGCGCGCGCAGGGCGAGCTGGCAGAACTGCACGGGCTGCACGGCATGGCGTGTTACTACTACCGTTTCGGCGACAAGCGCCTGATGGAAGAGCCGACCGACGTGCTGCTGGCCAATGGCACCGTACCGTTGCGCTTTTTCTACTGCTGGGCCAACGAGGACTGGACCCGGGCATGGGACGGGCGCTCGGACGACGTGAACCTCAAGCAGGATTATTCCGACCGGACGATCTCGCTGATCCTAGATGACCTGGTCCGGGTCTGCTCGGACACCCGCTACATCCGCGTCGACGGAAAGCCGGTGTTCATGATCTACCAGCTCAACAAGCTGCCTGACCTCGAGAACACGCTGAATCGCTTTCGTGAGGGCATGCGGGCACGGCTGGGGATAGAGATCTGCCTTGGCACCACCTACAATCCGGAGTTCCGTGAAGAGTGGGCAGGGTTGGTCGATTTCGTCGCCCAATTTCCGCCGCATCGGACGCCGCGCAAGCGCGACCGCGACCTGCTGCGCGGTGAGAAGGGACCGCGCATCTTCGATCCTTCGCGTGAGGATTTCTTCGAGAGTTACAGCTCGGTCGCGCAGCACTCGCTCGAGGCGCTGGACATGGTTCCGCGGCTCCAGCCTGGGGTCTGTCCGGACTGGGACAACGCCTCGCGACGGGCGCAGAAAGCGCATATCCTCGTGGGGGCCACGCCAGAGCGCTTCGGAAAATGGGTGCGCAATGCCGCCCACGCCACCGTCGCCAAGCGGGCCACAGGGGCGACGATGACACCGTTCCTCTTTGTGAACGCCTGGAACGAATGGGCCGAAGGTGCCGTGATGGAACCATACGAGGGGGACGGGCGCGCCAATCTTGCCGCCTTCTCGGCCAACCTGCCTTGGCAGGATCAACGCTGAACCGGTACAAGGGGACGGCTGTTACTGGCCCGCCCCCGCGGGCCAGGCAGGAACGGGTCGACTTACAACGACATCCGCTCCGGACCAGGGGTGGGCGACGGAAGCAAGGCCGTCACAAGGGAGTGTCCAGCGATGACGAAATCCAGACAGAACCGGCGGACTTGCGTTCTTGTACTCGGCATGCACCGGTCGGGCACATCTGCTCTCTCGGGGGTGCTGAACAAGCTTGGCGTTGATGCCCCGGCGACGCTGATGCCGGCCCATGCGACAAACCCAAAGGGCTTTTTCGAATCCGACAAGGTCTGGAAATACCAAGAGGCGCTGCTGTCCTCCGCTGGATCGAGCTGGGACGACTGGCGCGAGATCAATCCGGGCTGGTTCTCCTCGGCGCGGATGGAGGAATTTCTGGAGCGCGGGCTTGAATTGCTGCAAGAGGAATTTGGCAACTCACCGCTTTTCGTATTGAAGGATCCGCGGATCTGTCGGCTGATGCCCTTCTGGAAGGCACTTTTGGCCGAAGCCGAAATCATCCCCAAGGCGCTTCATATCCACCGCAACCCGATCGAGGTGGCCAGCTCGCTGCAAAAGCGTGACGGGATAGACCCGAGCTATGCATATCTCCTGTGGATGCGGCACGTGCTTGATGCCGAATACGGCAGTCGCAATCTCCCACGGCATTTCACCAGCTACACCATGCTTCTGGAGGGATGGGCCCGGGTGGTCACCGAAGCCGAACGCTCAATGAAGCTGAGCTGGCCGAGGCTGCCAGAGCTGGCAGCGGCGGAGGTTGGCGACTTCCTGACGTCGGATCTCAAACATCACGCGGAGCGGGTGGAGCTGACGCTGACCAACCCGACACTATCAAGCTGGATGCGCGATACGCTGGAGATCGTCGAGCGCTGGAGTCGGAAGGGCGAGGACAGCGCCGATTATCCGCGACTGGACAGGATCCGCGAGATGTTAAACGCTTCGGGCCCGGCCTTCGGCGGGCTACTGACGCGAGGCCGCGAAACCGCGCGGCGGGTAGAAATGGCGAAGAGCGAGCTGGCCGCGAGCGCCGCGAAGATCGCCGAACGAGACGGGGCGCTCGAAAGTCTGCGCGGCGAGTTGGCGAAGGCCCAGGAGTGTCTTGGCGAGGTGCAGACCGCGAAGGTGACGCTGGAAGCCGCCCGGGATGAGGAACGTCGGCAAGCCCAAGCTGACCTCGACGCAGAGCGCGCGGCGAAGGACAAGCAGATCGCGACGCTGTGCAAGGAGATCGAGAAGGCTGACGCAGCGCGACAGGCCGCCGAGCGATTGCTTGCTGAAACCTTGACGAAAAAAAATGCCCGCGAGAGGCGTCTGGCCGAGGACCTCCGGGACTCGGAGGCTGCTATAGCCACGCTCAGAGACGAACTGGGCGCTTCGGCGGAGGTGCAGGATCTGGCAACGCGGCGGCTCGAGGAACTGGCGGCGCAGTTGGCCGAACTGGCCTCGACAGGCACGGCACAGCAAGAGACTGCCACGCAGGTGCCGTCGCTGGGCGAAGCCGAGGTCCGACTGGGCGGTATCGATGCCGCGCACGGCGAAGCGCGGCTGCGAGAGACCTGATGGCGAAGCCCGACATGCTCTCCCAGCCAGAGGATCGCGGTATCGTGCCGATGCAGGACGAGGAACGAGAGATCATGCGGCAGAGCCTGCGCGCGCTCGAGGCGCAGCTGGCCAAGCAGTCCGAGGAAATCCTGCGCCTGTCGGACCTGCTGCTTGAGACCGAGCGGCGATTCGACGCCGAGCGCGCATATCAGATCGACCGGTTGCGTCGGATCAGCCAGGAGAAGGACAGGCTGCTGAACGAACTCGGTGAGATGAAGCGCGCAGGAGAATGAGACGCCGCCCGGCCATTTCCGCCGCCGAGGCCCGGCTGGTCGGGGACACGGCGTTGTTTGATGCAGAGTGGTATGCTGCGCGTCATCCAGATGTTGTCATGTCAGGACTGGATCCGCTGACCCACTTCCTCTGGCTCGGGTACCGGATCGGCCGCGATCCATCATCACGGTTCAGCCTGTCGGCCTACTGCGAGGCCAATCCCGACGTGCGGACCGCCGGGATCAATCCGCTGGTACATTACCTGCGCTCGGGCCAACAGGAGGGGCGTTTGATGCGCCCCACGCCGTCGGGAGACACGGATGCCTGCCATCGGCTGCTGCAGAGCCACCGTCAGGACTGGGACTGGCGCGCCCAGAAGGCGCTGGCAGCGCCAGCCGCGGCGCAGGGGCACCTGGTCTCGATCATCATGCCGACCTTCAACCGCGCGGCGCGGATCAGCGCCGCGATCAGCTCTGCGTTGGGGCAAAGCCATGGCAATTTCGAGCTGATCATTGTTGACGACGGCAGTGAGGACGATACGGCCTCCGTGGTCGCGCAGTTTCAGGACAGGCGCATCATCTATACCGCCAACCGCCGCAGCAAGGGTGTGTCGGGCGCCCGCAACACCGGGCTTGATCTGGCGCGGGGGGATTGGGTGTTCTTCCTCGATTCCGACAATACCTGGCATTCGCAGATGCTCGCGACCATGCTCGCCCACGCCCGGACTTCAGGTAGCTCGGCGGGGTATTGCGCCGTGCATGTGCAGGACGATGCGGGCCAGGGCAAATACGTACTCTACGCGGATTTCGACTACGAAAGCTGTCTGCGCGGGAATTTCATAGATCTGAATGGATTTTTCCTGCGCTGGCAGGGGCCGCTGGCAGCGCACCGCTTCGACGAGACATTGCAGCGTCTGGTGGACTGGGATTACATTCTGCGCATCGCCGCGACGACGCGGCTCACCGGGCTGCCTTGGGTCGGGGTCAATTATTACGACGGTTCCGAGGCGCGCATCACCAACCGCATCGGCACCGCGAAAACCCAGACCCGCGAGTTGATCGAGCGGGTCCGGAACGCGTCGGCAGAGCTGGCGCTCCGCGCCCCGGTGGTGGCCGATGCCGCAGCCGGGCGGATCGCGGCGGTGCTGCATGTCTATCACCCGGATCTTCTGGCGGAATGTCTGGAATGCCTGGCCCATCTGGACAGCTTGGGGGAGCCGTTCGATCTTTTTGTCACCACCTCGCTGGCAGCGGATCACCCGGCACTGGCTCAGTTGCGCGCGCGCCACCCGGCAGCACGGATTCTGGTCTTTCCCAATCTCGGCGCGGATATCGGCCCGTTCCTCGAGCTGATATCGACTCTGAAGCCTTATGCGCTGGTGCTGAAGATCCACACCAAGCGCGACGTGGCACCTTGGGGCGGCGCTTGGCGGCGCGGGTTGATGCAGCCGATCCTTGGCACACAGGATCGCGTCCGTGATATTCTCGAGCTCTTTCGCGCTGACGACCGATTGATGATGGCCTGCGCTGCCGATTTCTACAAGCATGGCCTGCGCAACACCCCCGCCGCCAGCATGACGCAGCTCGTCCCGTTGGCCGAGCGTGCGGGACTGGGGCGGCGGCTGCGTCAGGGTAGCGCTGACTGGGGCTTCGTTGCCGGCACCATGTTCTGGATACGCCCGCAGGCGCTCTTGCCGCTGGTGCCGCTGGTGCGGCAGCTGCGTGGCTATCGCGGCGGCTACCAGGCGGATGGGGCGCTCGAGCATGGGCTTGAGCGGCTTTTGGGCCTGACTCTGGGACAGCAGGAGGGCGCGCGCATCGCGCGGATATCGATACGTGGGGAGGTAACCCAGGGGCATCCGAGTGAGGGCATGTCCCACGAGCATGTCGATCGGACCATGCAGAGACTCGGCTCAGGCTGAGTACATGACGGCCTGCGCCTGAAGCGGCCCAGTGAGACCGACCTGATACAGAACACGCCGGGCGCACGCAAAGGATCTCAGCGGATGAGCCAGTTGTATTTCTCGGCGGGGATTTGAACTTCCAGCAGGTTTCCGCCCTATCATGCCACCGTTGCTGGAGTTTTCGGTGCAGCCCTCCTTGATTTATGCTATTCCGGCCCTGAACGTGACGCAGACTGGATAACTTAATGCCTTTAGAGATCGCGACGACTCCGCTCAAGGATGTCCTGCTCATCACCCCGCCCCGGTTTGGCGATCACCGCGGGTTCTTTTCCGAAAGCTGGAATCGCAAGGCGCTGGAGGCACAGGGCGTACATCTGCCGGAATTCGTCCAGGACAACCATTCGATGTCGTCCCAGGTCGGCACCGTGCGCGGGCTGCATTTCCAGGCGCCGCCGAACGCCCAGGGCAAGCTGGTGCGCTGCGGGCGCGGGCGCATCTTTGACGTCGCTGTCGACGTGCGTATCGGGAGCCCGACCTACGGGCAATGGTTCGGCACCGAGTTGAGCTTTGAAAATGCCCGCCAGCTGTGGATTCCCGGCGGCTTCCTGCACGGTTTCATGACGCTCGAGCCCGACAGCGAGATCGTCTACAAATGCACCGATCACTACGCGCCCGAATCCGACGGCTCCGTGCATTGGGACAGCTGCGGCATCGACTGGCCGCTGGAGGGGATCACCCCTGCCATTTCGCCCAAGGACGAGCAGGCCCAGACGCTTGCCGATTTCCAGAGCCCCTTCACCTACGAGGACTGACATATGAAACTGCTGGTTACCGGAGGCGCAGGCTTCATCGGATCCGCTGTGGTGCGCCTTGCCATCGGGCGCGGCCACTCCGTCGTCAATGTCGACGCCCTGACCTATGCCGCCTGCCTCGACAATGTCGCCTCGGTGGCGGACAGTCCGAACTACGCCTTCGAGCAAGCCGACATCCGCGACCGCGCGGCGCTGGATGCGGTGTTCGCAAAGCACAAGCCCGACGCGGTGATGCATCTGGCCGCCGAGAGCCATGTCGACCGCTCCATCGACGGGCCGGGCGATTTCATCGAGACCAACATCACCGGCACCTACAACATGCTGGAAGCCGCCCGTGCCTACTGGATGCAGGCCGGCAAGCCCGAGGGATTCCGCTTCCACCATATCTCGACCGACGAAGTGTTCGGCTCGCTGCCCGCAGATCCGTCGGTGATGTTCACCGAAGACACTCCCTACGATCCGCGTTCTCCCTACTCGGCCTCCAAGGCCAGTTCGGACCATCTGGTCCGCGCCTGGCACGAGACCTACGGGCTGCCGGTGGTGCTGACCAACTGCTCGAACAATTACGGCCCCTTCCATTTCCCCGAAAAGCTGGTTCCGGTGGTGATCCTGAACGCGCTGGCGGGCAAGCCGCTGCCGATTTACGGCGCGGGCGACAACATCCGCGACTGGCTCTATGTCGAAGATCACGCCGACGCACTGCTGCTGGTGGTGGAAAAGGGCGTGCTTGGTCGCAGCTACAACATCGGCGGCGAGAACGAGCGCACCAATCTCGAACTGGTCAAAGCGCTCTGTGCCATCCTTGATGCCAAGCAGCCCAAGGACAGCGGCAGCTACGCCGACCAGATCACCTTTGTCACCGACCGGCCCGGCCATGATGCGCGCTATGCCATCGATCCCACCCGCATCCGCGAAGAGCTGGGCTGGCGTCCCTCTGTCACGGTCGAGGAAGGGCTTGAGAAGACCGTGCAATGGTATCTCGACAACCAGACATGGTGGCGCACCCTGCAGCAGCGCTATGGTGTCGGCGAGCGGCTCGGCACCGGCACCGCGAAGGCTCCGGCATGAAGGTTCTGGTTTTCGGCAAAACCGGTCAGCTGGCGATGGAGCTTCAGCGCCGGGCCGGCGATGCGGTTCTGGAGATGCACGGCCGCGAGACGGCGGATTTCTCTGATCCCGCCGCCTGCGCGGCGCTGGTCGCCGCCTCTGATGCGGGTGCGGTGATCAACGCCGTCGCATATACCGCAGTAGACAAGGCCGAGGACGAAGAGGCGCTGGCCACCACAGTCAACGGCACGACCCCGGGCGCCATCGCGGCGGCCTGTGCGGCCAAGGGCATCCCCTTCGTGCAGGTGTCGACCGATTACGTCTTTGACGGCAGCGGCAGTGCGCCCTTTGCCCCCGATCACCCCACCGCCCCGCTGGGCGCCTATGGGCGCAGCAAGCTGGCCGGCGAAGAGGCGGTGCGCGCCGCAGGCGGCGCTTTTGCCATCCTGCGCACCTCGTGGGTGGTGTCCTCGCATGGCAAGAACTTCGTTCTGACCATGCTGCGGCTCGGCGCGGATCGCAACAGGCTGACCATCGTCGCCGACCAGATCGGCGGGCCGACCTGCGCCGCCGACATCGCCGATGCCTGCCTGAGCATCGCGCGCCAGCTGCGCGAGGCACCGGAAAAGTCCGGGACCTATCATTTCTCGGGCGGCCCTGATGTCAGCTGGGCGGATTTCGCCCGGGCGATCTTTGACGAGGCCGGGATCAGCTGCGAGGTCGCCGACATCCCGTCGAGCGACTATCCCACCCCGGCGCAGCGCCCGGCCAATTCGCGCATGGACAACAGCGCCACCGAAGCCGCCTTCGGCATCGCCCGCCCCGACTGGCGCGCGGGCCTGCGCGAGATCCTCGAGGATGTGAAAAAGGATCAGGCCGGCGCATGACCGGCCTGCTGCGATATGCGCGCGGCGATGACGTGGCCCTGCCAAAGAACGGGGCGCATGGCTTTGCCGCGCATCACGCGCTGGTGCATTACAAATCGGGGACGGTCTACAGCTTCATCCCCAAGAACGCCTGTTCGACGTTGCGCTATTCCATGGCCATCGCCAACAGCTGCATTTCAGGCCCCGAGGACTGGACCTGGATCCATCTCAATAACGGCACCTTCGCGGCGACCCTGCCAGAGCTGGTACGCGCGCCCTACAGTTTCGTCGTCCTGCGCTGCCCGCATGCCCGGCTGGCCAGCGTGTTCCTCGACAAGATCGTCGACCGCACACCCGAGCTGTGGCAGCTCTACCGCAAGATGCGCGACGGCTTCGCGCCCGAGGGGCTGACCTTTCGCAGCTTCATCGCCTTGCTGGACGAGGAAAACCTGCTGAAGCTGAATATTCACTGGCGCCCCCAGATCGATTTCCTCGTCTACGAGCAGTATTCCCGCGTCTTCGCGCTGGAACGGTTCCGCGAGGCGATCCCGGTGCTGCAGGACGAAGCGGGCCTCGCCGTGCAGGATGCCCGCAGCCTGACCGGTCATGGCACCGACCGGGTCGAGCTGATCCGCGAGGGCGGCTTTGCCGACACCCCCCTGCACGAGCTGTCCGCCCTGAAGCGGAGCGGCCGGTTGCCCTCTCATGCGCAGCTCTACGACGCTACGCTGGCGGCACGGGTTGCCGAACTTTACGCAGATGACATGGCGCTTTATGCCAAGCATTGCGATCCGCAAGACCTGACCTTTCCCCAATTTCTTGAGACTTGAGGCTTTTAGACCAATGACCAATCGTAAAGGCATCATCCTCGCCGGTGGCTCCGGCACCCGGCTTTACCCGATCACCATCGGCGTGTCCAAGCAGCTGCTGCCGGTCTACGACAAGCCGATGATCTATTACCCGCTGTCGGTGCTCATGCTGGCCGGAATCCGCGAGATTTGCATGATCACCACGCCTCAGGATCAAGAGCAGTTCAAGCGCGCCCTCGGTGACGGCAGCCAGTGGGGTATTTCGCTGACCTATGTGGCGCAGCCTTCTCCCGATGGCCTTGCGCAGGCGTTCATCCTTGCCGAGGAGTTTCTGGATGGCGCGCCCTCGGCTCTGGTGCTGGGCGACAACATCTTCTACGGTCATGGCCTGCCCGAGCTGATGGCCGAGGCGGATGCACGGCCCTCCGGCGGCACCGTCTTCGGCTACCGCGTCGCCGACCCCGAGCGCTACGGCGTGGTGGCGTTCGACGCGGCGGGCAAGGCCACCTCGATCATCGAAAAGCCCGAGGTGCCGCCCTCGAACTACGCGGTCACGGGGCTCTATTTCCTCGACGGCACCGCACCGGCACGGGCCAAGACTGTCGCGCCTTCGCCGCGCGGCGAGCTGGAAATCACCACGCTGCTCGAGATGTACCTGCACGAGGGCGCGCTGGACGTCAAAGGCATGGGCCGTGGCTATGCCTGGCTGGATACCGGCACCCATGCCTCGCTGCTTGATGCGGGCAATTTCGTGCGCACGCTGGAACAGCGCCAAGGCCTGCAGACCGGCTGCCCGGACGAGATCGCCTTTGATCAGGGCTGGATCAGCCGCGAAGAACTCGCGGCGCGCGCCGAAAAGTTCAAGAAGAACGACTACGGCAAGTATCTGGCGGGCCTTCTGAAAGCCTGAGCGCTTTCGCAGCGATGACATGAAAAGACCCGGTGCCGAAGATGATCGGCACCGGGTCTTTTTCTATGTCGGCTCTGGAGAGGTCGATCAGTACTTGTCCTCTTCGGTGATCTCGCCCGGTTCGATCCGGTAGGCGCCGACGGGCACGTCCTCTACAACGCTTGCGCGCAATTCCGCGCCGATCTCGGGGTCGGCGCCGGGGGCCGAGGGCATCAGACCGATGGGACGCACCGGCGCGGCATAGACCTGATGAAGCTCGGCCAGATGGTTTTCCATCGAATAGGGCGCCAGCGCCCGCGACCAGTAGTCCGACAGGTCGATCTCGCCGTCGAGCATCGCCTGCACGCGGGCGTGGAAATCGTCGATGTCGCCAGAGGCAAAGCGCATCTCGGGGCTGTTGCCCAGCTCCTGCGCGCCGCCCAGATCCGAGGTCAGCAGCGGGATGTGCCGCGCGTGCATCTCGATGGCGACCTGCGGCAGGTTGTCTTCCCACAGAACCGGGATCACCCCGACACCGACGCCTTCGAGCAGCGCATCCAGCTGATCGTGCGAATAGCCGTCGGCATACTGCACCGAGGCAAAGCGTTCGGACAGCGCCACCACGCGCTCCATCGTCTCGTGATCGCCGCGGCGCGAGGCGATGACAAGGTGGACCCGCTCGGCCAGCTCGATCGGCATCTCTTCCAGCGCCTCGAGCAGGAAGTAAAAGCCCTTGTCGCGGCGCATGTAGCCCAGAAACGCCATGGTCAGCGTGCCGTCTTCGCCCAGCAGGGTCTGGGCGGGGCTGGTCTGGGCGAATTTCTCGGCGTGGCGGGTGCCGATATAGCTGGTTTCCAGCAGTTCGGGCGCGATGCCGTAACGTGCGGCCACCTCGCCGACGCGGTGCGACACGCACAGCACGCTGTCGCAATGGGTGTTGATCAGGGTCGCCATGTCGCGGCGGCGCTTGACGAACTTGAGGTTGCGCGCCTCGAGCTTTTCCAGCACCTGACCGGGGCTGCGCTGCACGCTGACCTGCGCTGCCATCGAGGCCGGGCGCGAGCGGCGGATGCGCCGCGACCAGAACCGCACCACGCGGTTGGCCACCCGCATCGCCGGGCCGAAGCCGCGATCGAACAGGCGCGAGCCGGGGCGGATGCCGGCCTTTTTCAGGTTGAACGCCACGCCATTGGCCAGCCGGATCACCCGCTGGTCATGCTGGTAGGGCAGGCAGCTCACGCATTTGCGCCCCTGATCGTAATCGAGACAGTTTTCCGCTTCCTGATACCACAGGTTCACCTGCGGGCAGACCGGGAAATAATTGTGCAGCGACAGGATCACCCTTGTGTCGGGGAAATGTTCCTTGAGCCTCAGCACCCCGGCGGGGATCCCTTCGAGATTGTTGAAATGCACCACGTCGAACGGGCCCTTGGCGCGCAGGAAATCGAAAAACGCCGCTTCGGTGGCCGGGTCTTCGACCTGACGCGGATCGCCATAGGAATGATGGCCGGGGGCGAGCACGCCGGAATTGACGATCTCGTAGCGCAGGGCGCGATCTTCGGCGGGGCCGTGCTTCATCGCCTCCCAGCGCGGCACATCCGACAGGATGTCATAGGAAATGCCCGAAGACAGGAACAGGCAGTCGGTCGCGCCTTCACCGTTCAACGCATGGATCACGTTCTTCTGGTAGATCGACACGCCGCCGCCGCGCCGCTCGTCGTCGAGATAATCGACCCAGTTGTAGAACAGAATCCTCATGAGTCTTCCTTCTTGAGAAGCTGCGCCTCGAGCGCCTCGATCCGCTTTGCCAGTTCGGGGATGCCGAAGTTCTGCACCCGCTGACGCAGCTGGATGAATTCGGTGAAGACGAACCCGATCAGGATGTTGCGGTCGATCTCTTCCTGCGAACGCCCCTTGGGCAGGTTCTGGGCGAAGCTGTCGATCGGCAGGCTGCCGCCAGCCTGTTCGGCCAGCCAGTCCAGCCCGTCCTTCGATTGGGCGCGGATCTCGTCCATGCCGCGCAGGCGCTCGGCGCGCAGCTTGTCCTGCGCCCCCAGATAGGACAGTGCCTGATTGCGCACCGCCTTTACGCTGGCGCGCGGGAAGCCGAGGTTCTGCATCAGGCGCAGCAATTCGGCGATGCGATCGTCAAGCCGCGGGTTCGGATCGCTCTGGGCCCGTTCCAGTTCGACCGGCAGCGCGATGTCCAGCGCCTTCAGGAAATCGCGGTGCAGCGCGTTGGGATCGTTGCGATCGAAGCGGTAGGGCCGCAGGATGACGTTGTCCTTGCCGGCGATGTCGATCCACGGCTGCAGCGCGCGGCGATAGTCGAAATGCACGTCCTCGATTTCACCGCCAAGGGCGGTTTCCATGTCCGAGACCGGAATGTTCATCTTGATCAGCTGGTTGTACCAGCTTTGCACATGCGCACCGGGTTCGCGCAGATAGGCGACGACCTTGATCTGGATGTCGCCGCGCTGCCCCAGCAACTCCTTGAGGATCTCGACGGCCTTCGGAAACTGACCAAGGCGCATCAGCTCTTCGGAGCTGATCAGCACCCGGTCCTGCGGGCTGCGCCGCACATGATCCAGCAACATTCCCCACATCTGCCGCGGCGAGGTTTCATCGGTGTAATCGAACATCAGCGGGCCGGTGACGCCCGCCGCCTTGAGGATCGAAAAGGCAAAGGCCGAATGCTTGGCGTTGTGCATCCACAGGTCGGGGTAATCGACGCCCTTGTTTCTCAGGAAACGGCCGCTTTGCGAAAAGAAGACCTGAAGGGCGGTGGTTCCGGTCTTGTAGTGACCGATGTGCAGAATGAGCGTCTTTGCCATGTGGTCCGGTTCTTCTGGTTCTTCTGGGCCGTGCCGAAGGCTCTGCCAGCGCGGGCCCCCGGGGTGCATTAGGTTTGAACGTCTGTGCAGCACAATGCGGGCAAGGGTCAAGCCATGCGCGGCGGGGCCGGGCAAAGCGCGGCCCATCCGACACCCTTTTGCCGCCTGAAGGCGCGAGGCCGGAACGGGGCAGGCGGGGGCGATGCTGTCCCCGGGCCAGACAACCGGTCGTGATCCGATATAAGTCTGTACAGCTTTCCTGAGGTTGTTACCCTGCCACTCCGGACACGGCAGGCGGGCGGAAAAGCGGCGAAACAACGGCGAGAGCACAGAAAATCATCTGAATTGAGACGCTGCCGACAAGCCTGTCTTAACCAGAAGGTAAGACGGGCGCGGCCATGGTCGCGCGACTCCCAGACTCAGGACAAGGGTAGACATCAGTGGCTGTAGTGAACGGAACCCCGAATTCAGAAGCGCTTGCTGGCACGGAAGGTGCGGACAGCATCACCGGGTTTGCCGGCAATGACACGCTCACGGGGCTTGGGGGCAATGACACCCTTTTGGGCGGCACCGGGCAGGATGTGCTGGACGGCGGAGCGGGAGACGATTCGATTCAGGGCGGTGCCTCGGACGAGGCCGACAGCCTGAGCGGGGGCGATGGCAACGACACGCTCGTAGGCGAAGGCGGCGCCGACCTGATGCAGGGCGGCGCGGGCAATGACGACATGCAGGGCAACGTCGGCAACGACGTGATGGACGGCGGCGCGGACAACGACAGCCTGGTCGGCGGGGCGGGCAACGACAGCCTGTCGGGCGAGGACGGCGACGATGAACTGATCGGCTCGGACGGGGCCGATACGCTGATCGGCGGCAGCGGCAGCGACGCGTTGTATGGCGGCACCGAAAACGATGTCCTGCAGGGCGGCGACGGCGCCGACATGATGAACGGCAACGACGGCTCTGACACGCTGCAAGGCGGGGCTGGCAATGACACGCTGATCGGCGAGCAGGGCAATGACACGTTGCAGGGCGAGGATGGCGATGACAGCCTGACCGGCGGTCTCGGCACCGATAGTCTGGATGGCGGGGCTGGCAACGACACGCTGTCGGGGGGCGATCAGTCCGACACGCTGATCGGTGGCGCGGGCAATGACAGCCTTGACGGCAACGAATTCGGCGACCGGCTGGATGGCGGCGATGGCGATGACACGCTGACCGGCGGCACCGGCAATGACACACTGTTCGCGGGTCTGGGCAGCGATCTGCTGTTGGGCGACGAGGGCAACGACAGCATCACCGGCGGCTCCGATGGCAGCGGGCTGTACGGCGGGCTTGGCAACGACACCCTCACCTCGAACGGCGGTGACGACACCATCAACGGCAACGAGGGCAACGACAGCATCACCGCCGGCGGCGGCAACGACAGCGTCGACGGCGAGGATGGCGACGACACCATTCTGGGCGAGGGCGGCAACGACACGCTGTCGGGCGGGCTTGGCACCGACGCCATCGACGGCGGCGAGGGCAACGATTTCCTGTCGGGCGGCGATGGCGGCGGGCGCGACACGCTGATCGGCGGGCTGGGCGATGACACGCTGGATGGCAACGACGGCTTCGATCTGCTCGAGGGCGGCGAGGGCGACGACATCCTGTCGGGCGGCGCGGGCAACGACACGCTGAATGCGGGCCCCGGCCTCGACACGCTGTATGGCGGCGATGGCAACGACCTTCTGACCGCCAATGAACCCGCCAACGCCCTGTATGGCGGGCTTGGCAATGACACCATCGAGGCGGGCGGCGGCGATGACATCATCAACGGCAACGAGGGCAACGACAGCGTCACCGCCGGCGATGGCAACGATTCCGTCGACGGCGAGGATGGCAATGACACGCTGATCGGCAACGCGGGCAACGACACGCTGACCGGCGGTCTGGGCTCCGACCTGCTGGAGGGCGGCGTGGGTGATGACATGCTGTCGGGCGGCGACGAAGGTGGGCGCGACACGCTGATCGGCGGGCTTGGTAACGACACGCTGGATGGCAACGACGGCTTTGATCTGCTGCGCGGCAACGAGGGCAACGACATCCTGTCGGGCGGCAAGGGCAATGACACCGTCTTTGGCGAAACCGGCGCCGACGAGCTTTACGGCGGCGATGGCAACGATCATCTCGACGGCGGCGAGGGCGACGATCCGCTGATCGGCGGCGGGCTTGGCAACGATCTGATCTTCGGCGGCAGCGGCAATGATTTCGTCACCGGCAACGAGGGCGACGACACCGTCTTTGGCGGCAATGGCGACGACATCGTCTCGGGTTACGACGGCAACGACGTGATCTTCGGCGGCTTTGGCAACGACCATGTCGGCGGCAACAAGGGCGACGATTTCGTGCATGGCAGCGCCGGCGACGACTTCGTCTTCGGCGATCACGACATCGACGTCGCCTTCGGCGGCACTGGCAACGACTATCTCGAGGCCAACCACGGCCCCGACCGTTTTCTGCATGGCGGCGCCGACGATGACACGCTGATCTTTGTCTACCAGGCGGGTCCCGACTTCACCATTGCCGACATCACCGTCGACTCTGGCCCGCTGTGGGGCTTTGCCGGCGCCTTTGGCGGCACCGGCGATGACGTGGTGCGCGGCGCCGATCTTGTCGGCTTTCTCGGCGGCGGCGCGGGCAACGACCTTGTCGACGGCACCACGGCCCGCACCCGGATCACCGACAGCAACGGCGACACTTTCGAGATCGACGGCGGCACCCGTATCATGGGCGGCGCAGGCCATGACATCCTGATGGGCAGCGCCACCAACAACACCTTCTACGGCGATTCCGCGCTGGAATTCGCCCCGCAGATCGCGCTGCTCGACAGCCTTGCGGGTGCGGCCGACAACACCGCCAGCTGGCAGGCGGCGCTGGCCTGGATCTTCGATTTCCAGAATTCGATGGTCACCGGCAACCTGATCGCCGCGCCCCAGGCCACCGACATCTTCGTCATCGGGCGCAACCACGACTACCTGTTCATCGACGAGGCGACGCCGACCCAGATCATCACCAACCCGGCCGACGGCACCGACGTGATCATGGATTTCGACCCGGCGCATGACAAGCTCGACATGAGCGCGGCGGATCGCAGCGCCGAATACCTGTTCAGCCAGATGATGCAGGACGGGGCCGACGTAAAGCTGATCACGGCGCGCGGCACGGTGATCCTCAAGGACACACTGCTGTCCGACCTGACGCTCGAAATCTTCAACCTCGACGGCGCAGATCAGTCGGGCACCGGGCATTTCCTCGATGATTTCATCGTCGATCCCACCCCGGATGAGATCGACGACAGCCCCGCCGACGACAGTATCAAGGTGGTGGTCGCCGACGACACCGCGCTCGATCTTGGCCAGACCGACGGGCATGACCACATCTGGTTCACCTCGTCGCAAAGGCTCGATACCCAGCTCGATCTGCGCGATTCAACCCAGACCCTCGGGTTTGGTGACGACATCTATTTCGACAACGGTCAGGGCAACAACATCGGCGGCAACGCCGGGCGTGACATCATCATCATGCTCGACGGCGACGACGAGATCCACGGCGACGACAAGCCCGACCTCGTGATCGGCGGCACCGGCGACGAGCGGGCCGAGGGCAATCGCGGCAACGACATGATGCTGGGCGAGGCTGGCAGCGACAACCTGCTGGGCGGCTTTGGCGATGACTGGCTCGACGGCGGCTGGGGCAACGATGCCATGACCGGCGACTTCGGCGACGACACGCTGATTGGCGGGGGCGGCAATGACGCCATCGACGGCTCGAACGGCAACGACCTGATCCGCGGCGACAGCCCCACCACGCTGGACGAATTCCGCGAATGGGTGATCACACAGTTCTACGACGTCACCATGGCAGCCTACGATCCGGCAATCCACAGCGTGGGTTATCTCGATCTTGAAAACCTGCGCATCCGGCCGGAATTCTACGATCCCTCCGATCCGGCGTCGCAATATCTCATCACCATCCCGGCAAGCCTGTCCTACGCCGACGGCGATGACGTGCTGTTCGGCGATTACGGCGACGACACCATCTATGGCGACGGCGGCAACGACACGCTCAAGGGCGGTCAGGGCTATGACGTGCTCGACGGCGGCACCGGCAACGACGAGCTTTACGGCTGGTCGGGCGAAGACACGCTGAGCGGCGGCGCGGGCCATGACAGCGCGGTCGGCGGTCTTGGCCGCGACCTGATCGACGGTGGCTGGGGCAATGACACGCTGGACGGTGGCGGTGGCATCTACGCCGACACGGTGAATGGCGGCGGCGGCAACGACAACATCCTTGGCGGCGGCGGCAACGACACCCTGATGGGCGATGCGGGCAATGACACGCTCAACGGCGAAACCGGTAACGATACGCTGGACGGCGGCATCGGCAATGACCGGCTGTTCGGCGAGGGCGGCAACGACCGGCTGCTCGGTGACGAGGGCGATGACACCATCATCGCCGGCGACGGCAATGACGTTGTCGAGGCGGGCCGTGACAATGACTCGGTCACCGGCGGGGGCGGCAATGACGACATTAAGGGCCAGGCCGGGCGCGACACGATCTCGGGCGGCGATGGCGACGATTTGCTGGCGGGCAATCGCGGGCGCGACGTGGTGATGGGCGACGCCGGCAACGATTTCGTGCTCGGTCTCGAAGACAATGACACCCTGCGCGGCGGCATCGGCGACGACACGCTGCTGGGCGGTACCGGTAATGACCGGGTGTCCGGTGATGCGGGCGACGACATGATCTTTGGCGGCAATAACGACGACCGCCTCGACGGCGGCATCGGCTCTGACCGCATGTTCGGCGGCGCGGGCTCCGACGTGGTGATGGGCGGGAACGACAACGACATCCTTGCTGGCGGCGGCGAGAACGACACCGTCGAAGGCGGCGGCGGCAACGATCGCATGTTCGGCAACGCGGGCGATGACCGCATGCTGGGCGGCGCCGGCAACGACACGCTCGAAAGCCACGACGGCGCCGACAGCGTGTTTGGCGGTGTGGGCAACGACGTGCTCAAAGGCGGCCTCGACAACGACACGCTCTATGGTGAGGCCGGGGCCGACAATCTGTTCGGATCGACCGGCAACGACGTGCTGTTCGGCGGCACGGGCAATGACACGCTGAACGGGATGGAAGGCGACGACGTGCTGAACGGTGCAACCGGGGCCGACAGCTTTGTCTTCGGCAACGGCAATTTCGGCAGCGACACGATCTCGAACTTCGCCACCGCGGCCTTCAACACCCAGCACGACGTGATCCACTTTGCCGCGGGCGCCGAGGTGGCGACTTTTGCGCAGTTCGTGAACAACGCCGCCCAAGTTGGCGATGACGTGATCTATGATCGCGGCGGCGACGGCATCAACGTGATCACCATCGAAAACACCGCGCTGGCCAACCTTTCGGTCGACGATTTCATCTTCGGCTGATCGCCCCGGCACGACAGAAAAGGGCCCGCAGACATGCTCTGCGGGCCCTTTTTCCTGCCCGGCCCGTCCCTTCGCAGCCTTGACCTGCCGCGAAAAGGGCGGTTTCTGTCAGCCGACCCCGTGCCCGCGAAAGGACATCCCATGCCGCAGAAACCCTGGCTCATCCTGACGCTGCGCCGCACCGGAGGCACATCGCTGACCACGTTTCTGGCCGGGATCTCGCCCTTTCCCAGCATCGAGCACGAGCCGTTCAACATCGACCGCCTGTTCGGCCCCGTCACCCGCGCTTTTCGTGATA
Source organism: Salipiger sp. 1_MG-2023 (assembly GCF_030547555.1). NCBI lineage: Bacteria > Pseudomonadati > Pseudomonadota > Alphaproteobacteria > Rhodobacterales > Roseobacteraceae > Salipiger > Salipiger sp. 1_MG-2023. The sequence goes on from NZ_JAUOQN010000032.1 coordinate 54,008, forward strand.
CTCAGGATCTGGACGCGCTGCGCGCTGGCATCGCACAGGCGCTGGGGGATGACCCGGCAAAGCGGCCCAACATCAAGCATTGCTTCGACGTGGTGCCGCCCGCGCTGACCGCCGAACTGATCCGCGCCTGCGCCGCGCGCGGCTATGCCATCCTGCTGTACACGCGCGGCGACGAGGCGCGGCGACTGCGCTCGCTGTTCCTGGCGCTGTCGACCGGGGCTTGGGGCGGTGCCGAGGCGCGCCGCATCTATCCCGAGATCCGCGCAGGGCGCATCACGCCCAAGCCGATCAAGGAGCTGAACGTGCGCCGCCGCCTCGCCGAGGATCGCAAGCGGCTGGCGCTGGTCAAGGGACAACTCGCGCAGGAGGGCATCGCCCACAGCTGCCGCCACTTCGAGGAATTGTTCGGCGCGGGTGTCGATTCCGCCGTAGAGGCGCGCAAACTGGCCGCCGAAATGGGCAGCGAGGTGGCCCCGGACGATGCGGCGCTGCGCTGGTTCGATCGCGGCGGCAAGCAGGGATCCGAAGACATCGCGGATCTTGTGCCGGGCTATCCGCAGGCGGTGGCGCTGCTTGACCAGCTTTGCAAGCCCTCGTCATGACAGGAAATTTCTCTCATCCCCCCGGCGGCTACGTGTTCATCGTCACCTATGGCCGATCGGGATCGACGCTGCTGCAGAACATCCTGAACGCCATCCCCGGCTATCAGATCCGGGGTGAGAACAACTATGCCATCCAGCCGCTGGCGCAAAGCTGGGCGGCGGTGAACAGCTCCGAGCCGATGCGCGGCGCGCGCAAGGCGGGCGTGCCGACACCGCCAGAAGACCCGTTTTATGGCGCGGAAAAGATCGACCCAGATGCCTGGGGGCAGGCGCTGGCCGACACTTTCGTGCGCGAGGTGCTGCACCCTGACCCGGGCACGCGGGTTTCGGGATTCAAGGAGATCCGCTTTCACCTGCGCCCCGGATTGTTCGCCCCGACGCTACACTTTATCCGCAGGTTCCTTCCGCAAAGCCGCTTTGTGTTCAACACGCGCGATCATGCGGCGGTGGGCCGGTCGGGCTGGTGGGCAAAGATGGATCCGGAGGCGGTGCGCAAGGAACTCAAGACCGCAGAAAAGCTGTTCGCCGCCTATGCGACAAAGCATCCCCGGGTCTGCCACCGCGTCCATTACGACACCTATGTCAGCGCGCCCGAAACACTGAAGGCGCTGTTCGATTTTCTGGGTGAAGAGATGAAGCCCGATGTGATCGAGCGGGTGCTGGGCACGCCGCTCGATCATGCCCGAAACCCGGGCGGGGGCTGACGGCAGGCCAGAGGCCCACCGCCGCGTTCAGTACCAGCGGCCCATCGCGATGACCTCGACCGAGGCGGCGATGCGGGTGCCGGAGGTGTCGAAGGCATAGACATCGACCGTGCTGGCGCTGGCCGCATCCGAGGTGGCGATGATTGCCGTGGCGCCCTTGCCCGCGACCGTCACCCGCGGCGCGGCGGCAAAGGCGGCGGCAAAACTCACCGTGCTGGAGCCCGAGGCCGCGACCGACACCGTGGCAGAGCAGATCTGCGTGCCATCGGCGTGGCGCACATAGCTGCCGCTGGCGCTGTCGCCGCTTTCGATCGCGGCGCCGGTCGGGATGCCGCCCGATTGCGCCACCGTGCCCACGAGGTTGCCGCGCCCATAGGCGTAATCGGCCCGCGCCAGCCGCCCCGGCGTGATGTCGGTGGCCGTGCTTTGCACCGCCGCGCCCGAGGCCAGCCCGCTGGCGGCATCGATCACCAGCGCCTCGGTCCAGACGCTGCCATCGGCGGAGACCTTGAGGTGAAAGCTGCTGTCTCCGGTAAGGCCCATCTCGGCGTGGCCGGTCCAGCCCGACTGGTAGAGCAGGCTGGCGGTGTCGGTGCCACCTGCCTTGTTCAGCACCAGCCGGTGGTCCGCGCCGGCATTGTTGAGCAGCGTCGCATCGGCGCTGACGCTCAGCCGGTTGGTGGCATCGGCGGTGGCGTTGATGCCAAGCATGGAAAACGTGCTCGCCCCCGAGGCCAGCGGTCTCCAGACGCTGCCCGACCATGTGCGCATCTCGGCCTCGGCAAGGCCAAAGGCGCACCATCCAGCGCGCGGTTCAAGGAAGGTCCAGGCGGTGCCGTCCCAGCTGGCGATCTCGTTGTCATGGCCGGTCCAGACGCCGGTGGCGCCGGTCCCCAACGCATGGCTTTCGCCGGATACGGGGCTGGCAGGGGGCGTCACGGCGCCGAAGCTTTCAAGGCGCATCTGCACGAGCGTGTCGAGCAGGCGCAGCGCCTCGTTATGGGTGACGTGTTTTTGTGCCTGCGAGGGCTGAATACAGGGCAGGCCCAGCTGCGGGGTGTTCTCGCTCATCGTTCCTCCGGCGGTCGGGACAGGAAAGCCCTGTCCGTATGGCGTTACCGGTCCGACGATCCGTCGAAAATCTTAACAATACTCTGGAGCACCGCGCGTTGCAGGGACCCGGCCCAGCGGCGTCTTGAGGCCTCGGCCAAAGGATTCTACACCGGGCGCAATGTGTCAGGCCGTTGCCGCAAAAAGGAATACCGAGATGAAGATCGCCGTTGCCGGCCTGGGCTACGTGGGCCTGTCGAATGCCGTGCTGCTTGCGCAGAACAACGAGGTCACCGCCGTCGATGTCTCGCAAGAGCGGGTCGACATGGTGAATGCGGGCAAATGCCCCATCGTCGATGCCGAGCTCGAAGAGTTCCTGGCAGAGCGCAAGCTGACGCTGAGTGCCACGCTTGATGCCGCCGCCGCCTATGTCGA
>NZ_JAUOQN010000033.1:0-54451 GCF_030547555.1 Salipiger sp. 1_MG-2023
CTCAGGGTGTGTTTCTTGTCTGTCATGAGGCTCATCTTTTGAGAGTTTTACTCTCCGGTAAACACGGGGCGGTTCAGAATGCCATAATCAACACCTCCAAAATCAAGGTGTTGCGATGACCGGTCGAATCCGCCCAATTCACCAGCACCGATGTCACCGACGTGCTGTGCGATGCGAAGGTCAAAATCTCGATGGCGATGGCGTAGCGCCGCTTGGCTTCCGGCCAGTCCTTCGTGCGCAGCGATGCTTTGGCGTGTGGTCAGCTACGCCTGACTGATGCGCTCTCCGACCGAGGTGGCAACGGTGGTTCCGCTTGCCTTGCTGGCCACGTCTTTGGGCACGTGAAGCCGGAGGTCGAATGTCGATCCGATCAGGACGGGTTGGGGCATAGCACATCTCATCGTGTCCCGCCTCTATGTACCAGTGAGGCGGCGCAAAGCTCTGATAAACAGGAATTTTAGTGATTCCAATGAGTTTAAGTGGTGCTGCTGGAGAGAATTGAACTCTCGACCTCTCCCTTACCAAGGGAGTGCTCTACCTCTGAGCTACAGCAGCGCCGTCCACCGTGTGGCCCGTTGTGCCATCTGGTGTGGGCGGGTCTCTAAAGGCAAAGTTCAAAGCGCGCAAGCCCCTTCTGGACGGTTTTTTCACGCTGCTTTAAAGAAGGTCCATGAAGCGCAAGACAGCCAGCCCTAAATCAGGGAAACCAGACCGTGAGGCGCGGCTCAAAGCCGCGCTCAAGGCGAATCTTGCCCGGCGCAAGCAGCAGGCGCGGGCGCGGCAGGATGAAAAGCCCCAAGAGGCGCAGAGCAGCGAGAAGGACACAGAATAGATGGATTCCATCGTCGTTACCGGGAACGGCCCGCTTTCAGGCCAGATCCCCATTGCAGGTGCCAAGAACGCCTGCCTGACCCTCATGCCCGCGACGCTGCTGTCGGACGAGCCGCTGACGCTGACCAATGCGCCGCGCCTGTCGGACATCCGCACCATGACCACGCTGCTGCAATCGCTGGGGGCCGAAGTGTCGGGGTTGCAGGACGATCAGGTGCTCGCGATGTCGAGCCACGATCTGACCTCGACTCGCGCCGAATATGACATCGTGCGCAAGATGCGTGCGTCGATTCTTGTGCTTGGCCCGCTGCTGGCGCGTCATGGCGAGGCGCAGGTGTCGCTGCCCGGCGGCTGTGCCATTGGCGCACGCCCCGTCGATCTGCATCTGCGCGCGCTAGAGGCGCTGGGGGCAGAGCTTGACCTGCGCGAGGGCTATGTCCATGCCAAGGCCCCGATCGGCGGGCTGCACGGCGGGATCATCGAATTCCCCTTCGTTTCGGTCGGCGCGACGGAAAACGCGCTGATGGCCGCAACGCTGGCCAAGGGCACCACCGTCATCAAGCGCGCCGCGCGCGAGCCGGAGATCGTCGATCTGGCGCAATGCCTGCGCAAGATGGGCGCGCAGATCGAAGGCGAGGGCACCGACACCATCACCGTTCAGGGCGTCGACCGGCTGGGCGGGGCGACTCACCGGGTGGTCACCGACCGCATCGAACTGGGCACCTACATGCTTGCCCCGGCGATTTGCGGCGGCGAGGTGGAATGTCTTGGCGGCACCATCGCGCTGGTCGAAGCCTTCTGCCACAAGCTTGACGAGGCGGGGATCTCGGTCGAGGAAACGCCGTGCGGGCTCAAGGTCGCGCGCAAGACCGGCGTCGTGAAGGCGATCGATGTGACCACCGAGCCGTTCCCCGGCTTTCCGACCGATCTTCAGGCGCAGATCATGGCATTGCTGTGCACCGCAGAGGGCACGTCGGTGCTGGAGGAAAAGATCTTTGAGAACCGCTTCATGCACGCGCCAGAGCTGCTCCGCATGGGCGCACGCATCGATGTTCACGGCGGCACCGCCACGGTGACCGGGGTGGACCGGCTGAAGGGCGCGCCGGTGATGGCCACCGATCTGCGCGCCAGCGTGTCGCTGATTCTTGCCGGGCTGGCTGCCGAGGGCGAAACCGTGGTGAGCCGGGTGTATCATCTGGATCGTGGCTATGAACATGTGGTGCGCAAGCTTTCGGGTGTGGGCGCAAAGATCGAACGGGTGAAAGACGCGTGAGTGATGCAAGATTCGAAGACGCTGGCGGCGCGCCGCTGAACCTTGGCGCGATGGACGCCGATGATCTGACCGTGCTGTCGGCGCTGCTTCAGGATGCGGTGCTGACCGCGTCGGACATCGCATGGCAGAAACGCCACCGGCGGCTGGCGCTGCTGGTGAACCGGCTGCGGCGCGAGGATGGCGTGCATGTCTCGCCCCCCGAACGGGTGCGCGCGATGCTGACGGTCGAAAACGTGTTGGGGGTTTCGGCGCAGGGCGTTACGCCGGGCGACACGGATACGGTGCTGTCGATCCTGTCGGTCAGCTTCGAGCCGGGCGAAGAGGGCAGCGGCCATGTGCTGTTCACCCTCGCCGGAGACGGTGCGCTGCGGGCAAAGGTCGAGGCGCTGGAACTGGGGCTGCGCGACGTCACGCGCCCCTATGCGGCAGTGTCGGGCAAGCTGCCCGATCACGGCGATTAACGCTTTTGCCCCGCGCGGCATATGCCGCAAAGATGACGGGGCGGGGTTGCCGGGCTGGCCCCGCCGCCTTAGAGGCTTGCGCAGCTTGCGAAAGGATACGTGATGCCGGTGTTTCTTGACACGTCCGAGCCCGATTTCGAGATTGAATTCGCGCGGCTGCTCACCGCCAAGCGCGAAGACAGCCCCGATGTCGACGACACCGTCGCGGCGATCATCGCCGAGGTGCGCGCGCGCGGCGATGCGGCGCTGCTTGACTATACCGCGCGCTTCGACAGGCTGGAGCTGACGGCAGAGCAGCTGCGCTTTACCCCCGAAGAGATCGCCGCCGAATGCGCCAAGGTCTCTGCCGAGGAACGCGCCGCGCTGGAAAAGGCCGCCGAGCGCATCCGCGCCTATCACGTGCGCCAGATGCCCGATGACGCCCGCTGGACAGACCCCGACGGCGCGACGCTGGGCTGGCGCTGGTCGCCGGTTTCGGCAGCGGGGCTGTATGTGCCGGGCGGGCTGGCAAGCTATCCCTCTTCGGTGCTGATGAATGCGATCCCGGCCAAGGTGGCGGGGGTCGAGCGGCTGTGCATCACCGTGCCGACCCCGGACGGCGTGATCAATCCCGCCGTGCTTCTGGCCGCCCGCATCGCCGGGGTCGACGAGATTTACCGCCTTGGCGGCGCGCAGGCCATCGCCGCGCTGGCCTATGGCACGCAAAGCGTTGCGCCGGTCGACAAGATCACCGGGCCGGGCAATGCCTTCGTGGCGGCGGCCAAGCGGCGGGTGTTTGGCAAAGTCGGTATCGACATGATCGCCGGTCCGTCCGAGATTCTGGTGATCGCCGATGCCGACAATGATCCCGAATTCATCGCGCTCGACCTGTTGAGCCAGGCCGAGCATGACGAAAGCGCCCAGTCGATCCTTGTCACCACCGATGCCGCCTTTGGTCAGGCGGTCGCGGCCGAGATCGACCGCCAGCTTCAGGTGCTGGAGCGCTCGGTCATCGCCGGTGCAAGCTGGCGCGATTATGGCGCGGTGATCGTGGTTCGGGATCTGGACGAGGCGGCGGCACTGTCCGACCGCGTCGCGCCAGAGCATCTGGAACTGTGCGTCGCCGATCCGGTGGCGCTGTCGGAACAGATTCACCATGCGGGCGCGATCTTTCTGGGGCAATGGACTCCCGAGGCCATTGGCGATTACGTCGGCGGGCCAAACCACGTGCTGCCGACGGCGCGCTCGGCGCGGTTCTCGTCGGGGCTGTCGGTGCTGGATTTCCTCAAGCGCACGACGCTGGCGCAGATGTCGCCGCAGGCGCTGCGCGCCATCGGCCCGGCCGCCGAAACCCTTGCGACGTCGGAAAGCCTTCAGGCCCACGGGCTGAGCGTCACCGCGCGGCTGCGCAAGCTCAACGGCTGATCGCGGCGCTCGTCTGCGCGGCCTCGGGGGTGCCGGGGTCCGGCGCGGGCAGGGCGCTGGCCGGACCGACCAACATCAGCATGGCGTCTTCGCAGCGGAAATAGGCGTCATGCACGCCGGCGAGTTCGAAGATGCTCAGCCCCCGCGGCAAGCGCGGGCTGCGCGAGGCGGCAAAGACGCGCGCACGCTTCTCACCAAAGCCGCCGCCTTCCGTGCGCCGCCGCGGTACCGGCACGCGCGAGCTGAGCATGTCCTTGGCGAAGACGATGTCGATCCAGCCCTTCAGGCGGGTCGGAGCCTCGTAGCACTTGGCGATCTCGGCTTCGATCAGCGGCTCCTGCTGGGTCATCAGCCCCAACATCGAGCCCCATGTGAACAGCACCACGCCGTCATTGCGATCGCCGAATTCCGCCAGCGCATCCACCGCGATGACCCCGCCCAGCGAATGGCCGACCACGTAGATCTCATCGTAGTGCACGGTTGGGTTGGTCTCGAGCTGGTCGAGCAGATCCAGCACCCGCCGGCGGGTCATCGCCCGGATGCTCGCAGGCTGCCCGCTTTGCGGCTCGTCGCGCAGATCGGCCTTGAGATGGGCCGCGATGCTGAAAAACTCTCAAGAAACCCGGTGCTCCAGACAAGTAGCAAGTTTGCCATCACCGTTTCCGTCAGCAGCGCCGCGCCAGCAGCCAGTCCCACGCCAGCCACCGGTGTAATGGCTCAGCGCGACGGTTTGCCGGTCACGCTCCTGAGAGCGCATCTTGCGACCAAAGCCGGGCACCAGTACGAATGCGCGGTTGCTCATGGCGTTTCCCCTGAAAAGCTGTCATGCGATGAAAACCTGTGGTGTAAATGCGCTGTGAGCCTAGCACGAAACACGCTATGCGGGAATAACCCCGGCGGCGGGCCATCGCGGTTGCGCCGGTTGCGGGGGCGCGCTACCACTTCGCGACCCGCTGAAGGATGCCGCTCATGAGCCACATCTCGCAGATCGTCCTTGACGATGCGAACCTGCCGCCGCCCACGCCCGAGATCGAGCAGGAGCGCAAGGTGGCGATGTTCGACCTTATGGAAGAGAACAGCTTTACGCTGCCAATGCGCGACGAGCGCGAGGTGCCCGCCGGGCCCTATACGCTGGCCCTCGCCATCCGCGAAAAGCGCCTCGTGTTCGACGTGGCCAGTGAAAGCGGCGAACCCTGCGCCGAATTCCACCTGTCGCTGTCGCCCTTCCGCGAGGTGGTGCGCGACTATTTTCAGATCTGCAAAAGCTACTTCGATGCGGTCAAGACCGCGACGCCCGGCCAGATCGAAACCATCGACATGGCCCGGCGCGGCATTCACAACGAAGGTGCGCGCATCCTGCAAGAGCGGCTGGAGGGCAAGGCCGATGTCGATGACGCCACCGCGCGCCGCCTCTTCACGCTGATCTGCGTGCTGCATTTCGGAGGCTGACATTTGGCCAGCCTGCCTCAATCGGTGCTTTTTTGTTGTGACCACAATGCCGTCCGCTCGCCCATGGCCGAGGGGATCATGAAAAAACTCTATGGCTTTGAAAGCTATGTACAGTCGGTCGGGGTGGTCAACGATCTCGATGTCGACGGCTTTGCCATTTCGGTGTGCCGCGAAATCGGGGTCGAGCTTGATCATCACAAGTCGCGCAGCTTTGACGAGCTTGAAGAGATGGGAGAGGCGCTGTCGGGGTTCGATCTGATCGTCGCCATGTCGCCCGCCTCGCAGCGCGCGGCGCTGGACCTCACCCGTTTCTACCACTTGACGGTGGAATACTGGCCGATCATGGATCCGACGGGGCTGGGCGAAACCCGCGAGACCAAGCTCAACGCCTATCGCCAGACCCGCGACCAGATCCGAGAGAAACTCAAGAGCCGATGGGGAGCCACATGAGCGCCACCGACACGATCCGCGCCTATTTCGAAGCCTTCAACTCCGGCGACACCGAGGCGATGCTGGCCTGCCTCGACCCCGAGGTGGCCCATCACGTCAACGAGGGGCAGGTGCGCATCGGTAAGGTCAAATTCGCCGAATTTTGCGCCCATATGAGCCATTGCTACGCTGAAAATCTCACCGACATGGTGATCTTCGAAGCCGAGGGCGGCAGCCGCGCCGCCGCCGAATTCACCGTGAACGGCACCTACCTCAAGACTGACGCCGGCCTGCCCGAGGCGCGAGGCCAGACCTACCGCCTACCCGCCGGATCGTTCTTCAGCCTCAAGGGGGGCAAGATCACCCGCGTGGTGACCTATTACAATCTCGCAGACTGGACCCGTCAGGTTTCCTGATGCGCGTCGAGGTTCTGACAGGCGCCGCGCTGGACGCGGCGATTGACGACGTTGCCCACCTGCGGATCTCGGTGTTTCGCGCGTTCCCGTATCTCTACGACGGTGATCTCGCCTACGAGAGGCGCTATCTCGAAGCCTATCGCGGCACCGGTCGGGCGGTTCTGGTCGGGGCCTTCGATGGCACCCGCCTCGTCGGGGCGGCGACCGGCACGCATATGCTGGATCATGCCGAGGAATTCTCCGGAGCCTTCGAGGGCCATGGCATCGACCTGACAACGGTTTTCTACTGCGCCGAATCCGTATTGCTGCCAGTGTATCGCGGGCAGGGCGCCGGACATCGGTTCTTTGATCTGCGCGAGGCGCATGGCCGGGCGCTGGGCTGTACCCTGAGCGCGTTTTGCGCGGTGCAGCGCCCGGCGGATCATCCGCTGCGGCCCGCCAGCTACGCCCCGCTCGACCCGTTCTGGCGCAAGCGGGGCTATGCGCCCCTGCCGGATGCGGTTGCGACATTCCGCTGGAAGGACGTGGGCGAGACGCAGGAAACCGACCACCCCCTGCAATTCTGGATCAGACCTCTCGATCCGCAAACATCTTCTTCTGGCCTTAAATATCCCGGGGTCCGGGGCAGCGCCCCGGCTTCGCTCTCACCAACAGGACTCAAGCCATGAAACTTGCCACCGCCGCCTATCAGATGGATTTCCTCAATAGCTGGGACGATTACGTCGCCAAGCTCACCGAATGGGTGTCCGAGGCGGCCAGCAATGGCGCCGAGCTGATGGTGTTTCCCGAATTTGGCTGCATGGAGCTTGCAACGCTAAAGGGGCGGGCCACGGCGATGGATCTCGAAGCCTCGCTACACGCCGTGAATGAGCTGATCCCGCGGGTCGATGCGCTTCATGCCGAGCTTGCAAAGGCGCATGGCGCCCATATCCTTGCCGCATCGGCGCCGGTCTTCGATCCGGCCTATGGTCCGCGCCCGGTGAATCGTGCCCGGTTCTTCGCTCCTTCAGGCGCCATGGTGGTTCAGGACAAGCAGATCATGACCCGTTTCGAGCGCGAAGACTGGGACGTTGTCCCCGGTTGCCCGTTGCAGCTCTTCGACACCAGCCTCGGGAAGATCGGCATCCTGATCTGCTACGACAGCCAGTATCCGCTTCTGGGCCGGGCGCTGAGCGAGGCGGATATGATCCTCGTGCCCTCGACCACCGAGGCCGCCTATGGATTCAACCGCGTGCGTTCGGGGTGCCGGGCGCGAGCGATCGAACAGCAATGCATCACCGTGATGTCCTCGACCGTCGGGGATTGCGATTGGTCGACCTCCGTCGAAACCAGCCGGGGCAGGGGTGGCGTCTTTGGCCCGCCCGACACCGGCTTCCCCGAGGACGGGATCATCGCGCAGGGGGTCATGGACCGGCCCGGCTGGACCTATGCTGACGTTGATCTTGACGCGGTGGCGCGGGTCCGCAAGGATGGAGTCGTGCTCAACCGCACCCACTGGGACGAGCAGGCCGGACGGGATCACCCCGCCGAATTGCGGAGCCTTTCGTGATTTCGCTATTCTAGCCTTGAAAAGCCGCGCGTTTGGGCGCATATCCTGACGCGTTCCGCGAGCTTTGGCGGAATAGCGACTTCAGGAGACGACATGGCCAAGGAAGACACTCTCGAATTCCCCGGCGTCGTAAAGGAACTCCTGCCCAACGCGACATTCCGGGTCGAACTCGAGAACGGCCATGAAATCATCGCGCACACGGCAGGCAAGATGCGGAAAAACCGCATCCGCGTTCTGGCAGGCGACCGGGTCCAGGTGGAAATGACCCCTTACGATCTGACCAAGGGTCGGATCAACTACCGCTTCAAGTAAGCCTCGCATGGGCCTGAAGACACCGGCAAACTCCGCTTTGCGGACCATGTTCGCGCGGGCCCGCGCATGAAACTGATCCTTGGATCGGGCAGCCCCCGGCGGCGCGAGTTGCTCGCTCAGCTCGGGCTGACCCCGTCGGAGATCCGCCCCCCCGACATCAACGAAATGCCGCGCAGGAACGAGCTGCCGCGCCCCTATTGCGTGCGACTCGCCCGCGAGAAGGCCGAGGCGATCGCCTGCGGCGACGGCGAGCTGGTGCTCTGCGCCGACACCACCGTTGCGCTGGGGCGGCGAATCCTCGGTAAGCCCGAAGATGCCGCCGAGGCGCGCCGTTTCCTCGATCTGCTGTCGGGGCGGCGGCACAAGGTGATCACTGCCGTTGCTGTCAAGCGCGGCGATCGGATCTGGCAGCGCGACGTCGTCACCGATGTGCGCATGAAACGCCTGTCTGCGCCCGAGATTGCAAGCTACGTCGCCAGCGGTGACTGGCAGGGCAAAGCGGGCGGCTACGGCATTCAGGGGCCTGCCGGGGCGTTCATTCCGTGGATCTCGGGCAGTTTTCCGGCCGTTGTCGGCCTGCCGCTGGCCGAGACCGCCAATCTTTTGCAGGCAGCGGGATTTCCGCTATACGAGGGGTCATGAAGGGACGCACCATTGCACTTGGCGCGATCGACGGGGCCGAAGCGGCCGCGCTGATCGTCGACGGCCAGCTTCACGACCTGCTTGTCGACAGCGATCATCCCCGCCCGGGCACGATATATCGTGCCGTGGCGCTGCGCCCGATGAAGGGGCAGGGCGGGATGTTCCTTGAAACCCCGGATGGCAATGCGTTTCTGCGGCAGGTCAAGGGGCTTGCGCCGGGCCAGCCGCTGCTGGTTCAGGTCAGCGGTTATGCCGACCCGGGCAAGGCGATTCCGGTCAACACGCGCCTGCTGTTCAAATCTCGCTATGCCATCGTCACCCCCGGCGCGCCCGGCATCAATGTCTCGCGCCAGATCCGCGATGACGATCTGCGTGAGACGCTGCTGGAAATCGCCCATGATGTGATGGAGGGCGAGCATGGGCTGATCCTGCGCTCGTCCTGCGCCGAGGCCCATCCGCAGGATATCGCCGAGGATATCGCGGCCATGGTGCAGCTTGCGGCGCAGGTGCTGGCAGATGAGTCCGGCGCGGCCGAGGTGCTGGTCGAGGGCGATAGCCCCCACATCCACGCCTGGCGTGAATGGACCGCCGACGAGATCGACGACAGCGCGGAAAGCTTCGATGCGCATGGCGTGCTTGACATGATCGACGCGCTGCGCGGGCCTCTTGTGCCGCTGGCCGGGGGCGGGTCGATGTATATCGAGCCGACGCGCGCGCTGGTCGCGGTCGATATCAATACCGGTGGCGATACGTCGCCCGCTGCCGGGCTCAAGGCCAATATGGCGGCGCTGCGCGAGCTGCCGCGGCAGCTGCGGCTGCGCGGGCTTGGCGGGCAGGTGCTGGTCGATCCGGCCCCCGCGCCCAAGAAGGACCGCCGCCAGATGGAGCAGGTGCTGCGCGCCGCGCTCAAGCAGGACGCGACCGAAACCATCATCGCTGGCTGGACGCAACTGGGGCTGATCGAGCTTCAGCGCAAGCGCGAGAGGGTTCCACTGGCAGAGATCCTGGCATGAGCTGCCCGATCTGCGCCCGCGAAACCGATCCGAAATACCGCCCGTTCTGCGGCAAACGCTGCGCGGATGTGGACCTTGCGAAATGGATGACGGGCAGCTACGCGATTCCGTCAACCGACCCCGACGACGTCGAAGACGCCATCGAGGCCGCAGAGCGCGCCCGAGACGAGGATACCAGACATTGACCGCCATCACACCCGCATTGCTGGATGACATCCGTGGCAAGTTCGCCCATGTCGATACCTGCCCCTTTACCGGGCCGCGGGTGTTCTTTGAGAACGCCGGCGGGGCGCTGACGCTGAAATCGGTGGTCGAGACCACGGCGAAATTTGCTGCCATCCCAGACAATCAGGGGCGCGACAATGCCGCGTCCCACGCGCTGGTGTCGGTGATCGACAAGGCGCGGGCGGATGCGGCGCTGTTTCTCAATGCGACCGGGGGCAAGATCATTGTCGGCGAAAGCGGCACAGAGCTGCTGTTCCGCCTGATCGCCGATGCCTGTCTTGGCAGCGAGGCGGGCGTGGTGCTTGGCTCGACGATCGAGCATCCGGCGTCGCGCAGCGCTGCCGCGCGCTGGTCGCAGGTGGCGGGCAAGCGCCATGTGCTGATCGCGCATGACGATGCGACCGGCACCGTGACGCCAGAGGCCTATGCCGCCGCCGTCACCCCCGATGTAAAGGTGGCGACGATCCTGCACACGTCGCCGGTGACTGGCATGGGCATGGATCTGCCCGGCATTGCCGCGGCGATCCGCGCGGTGGCGCCCGAGGCGCTGATTATCGTCGACGGCATCCAGCATGCCTGCCATGGCGGCATCGACGTGGCGGCGGCAGGGGTCGATGGCTATGTGATGTCTCCGTACAAGGTGTTTTCGCGCCACGGTTACGGGCTGGCATGGGCCTCGGAGCGGCTGAGCGCGCTGCGTCACAACGCCTTGATCGGCGCGCCGGAAGGATCGTGGGAGCTGGGCACGCGCGACACGGGGGCCTATGCGACCTTCTCCGACGTGGTCGGCTATTTCGACTGGCTTGGTGGACGGGTGTCGGACGCAACCGACCGCCGTGCGCGCATCGAGGCGGCAGGCCGCGCCATCCACGAGCATGAGGCGGCGCTGACCCACGCCATGCTGCACGGCACCGGCAACCTGCCGGGGCTGGCCGAAATGCCGGGCGTCGGGATCATCGGCGGGGTGGACAACCCCGCGCGCGAAGGGCTGGTGGGGTTTTATGTCGATGGCAAGGCCTCGGCCGAGATCGTTGCGGCATTGTCTGACGAGGGCATCCGGGTGCATACGCGCAAGGCCGATCACTATTCGGGCAACGTGCTGACGCCGCTGGGCAAACCCGATTGCGTGCGGGTCTCGCTGTGCCATTACAACACCGAAGGCGAGGTTGCGTCCTTCCTTGCGGCGATGACGCGGATACTGGGGTAAGAAAAGGGGGGCGCTGCCCCTCTGCCGCCGATGGCGGCATTCACCCCGGGATATTTTAAGCCAGAAGAAACCCGGGCGGCGTGACGATTGCAAGAGCGTTGCCAATCGTTGACGTTCAAACGAGTTTGACGACAGGACGGAGGCGCCGATGCCGCTAGATGATGCTGTTTTCCCTTTGATCCGGACGGTGGGGCTGGACGGGATGCTGGTGAGCTTTGGCGACCGGCTGAGCGAGCCTGCCAATCGCGCCGCCATTGCCTTTCGCGCCGCGCTGGACGCGCAGGGCTGGGAGGGCATCGAGGAGAGCTCGTCTTCGCTGGTGTCCTGCTATGTGCGGTTCGATCCGCTGGTATTGGCGCATGCGGTGCTGCACGCCCGGCTTGATGAGCTGATCGCGGCGCGGGACTGGCTGGAGGCTGAACTGCCGCATGGGCGGATGTTGCATCGTATTCCCACGGTCTATGGTGGCACGTCAGGGCCGCAGCTTGCGGAGGCGGCGGCGGCGGCAGGCCTGTCCGAGGCCGAGGCGCTGGAGTCGCTTTCGGGCGCGCGGGTGCGGGTGACGGCGCTTGGGTTTGCGCCCGGACAGCCTTATCTTGGCGAGCTTCCCGAGTGCTGGGATATTCCACGCCAGCAAGCGCTGACGCCGCGCGTTCCGAAGGGGGCGCTGGTGGTGGCGATCCGGCAACTGGTGCTGTTTGGCGTGAGTGCGCCGACCGGCTGGCGGCATGTCGGGCAGACCGGCGCTGAGCTGTTCCGCGAGGGGGCCGAGCGGCCGTTTCTGCTGGCGCCGGGCGATGAGGTGGTGTTTCCGGCGGTGTCTGCCGAGGCGTTGCGCGGCATGGTGAATGGCGGCGTGAGCAGCGAGGTGTTGTCATGAGCCGTGTGCTGATCGTGCATCGTGCCGGCCCGGCGCTGACCTTGCAGGATGCGGGGCGTCCGGGATGGATCACCTACGGGCTGTCGAAGGGCGGCGCGATGGACCGGCTGGCGCTGGCCGAAGGCGCGGCGCTGCTTGGGCAGCGCGAGACGCTGGCGCTTGAGATGGGCGGCATGGGCGGGCTGTTCGAGGCGTCGCAGGACACGCGCATCGCCCTGAGTGGCGCGCCGATGCGGGCCAAGATCGACGGAGCGCCGGTGCTTTGGCACGCGGCGCACCTGCTGCCCAAGGGGGCGAAGCTGGATATCGGGCCTGCGACTTCGGGCGCTTATGGTTACCTGCATGTGGGCGGTGGTTTTGATGGACCCGAGGTGCTGGGGGCGCGCTCGGCGCATGTCACCGCCGGGCTGGGCGCTGCCATCGAGGCGGGCGCGCGCCTGCCGATCGGCCCGGACCGGGGCGGCGAGACCGGGCGCAAGCTGCCGGTTGCCGACCGTTTTTCCGGCGGAACGCTGCGGGTGGTGGAAAGCCTGCAGACCGCGCTGTTCCCGCCAGAGCAGGTGGCGCGGTTTGGCTCCGAAGGGTTTACCCGTGATGGCCGTGCCAATCGCATGGGGGTCAAGCTGAACCCCGATGGCGACGGCTATGGCGCGCTTGGCGGGCTGTCGGTGGTGTCCGAGGTGATCTCGCCCGGGGATATCCAGATGACCGGCGACGGGGCGCCCTTCGTGCTGATGGCGGAATGCCAGACCACCGGTGGCTACCCGCGCCTTGCCACCGTCATTCCTGCCGATCTGCCGCGCATTGCGCAGGCGCCGGCCGGGGCGCGGCTGGCCTTTCGCTTTGTGACGATCGACGAGGCGCTGACCGCCGAAGCCGCCTATCGAAAGCATATCAAGGATTTGCCGCGCAGCGTTCAGCCCATCGTGCGCCACCCCGCCGATGTGCCCGACTTGCTAAGCTACAAGCTGGTCAGCGGTTTTTCCAGCGGCGATCACCACGACCATTAGGAGCACATCATGACTTGCGTCGATCTCAATGCCGACATGGGCGAAAGCTTTGGTCCCTGGAAAATGGGGCAGGACGATGAGCTGCTGTCGGTGATCACCTCGGCCAATATCGCCTGCGGCATGCATGCCGGCGACTGGGATGTGATGGCTGCAACCCTGCAGAGCGCCGTGACAAACGGCACTGGCATCGGTGCGCATCCCGGCTTTCCCGACCTTCAGGGCTTTGGACGCCGCCGGATGCAGATTTCCGGTGCGTCACTGGGCAATCTGGTCGCCTATCAGCTGGGGGCGGCGCAAGCGATGGCGCGGGCGGCGGGCGGCAAGGTGCGCCATCTCAAGCTGCACGGCGCGCTGGCCAATATGTGCGCCGAGGATGCCGCGTTGGCCCGGGCCGCCTATGAGGGCGCGCTGCGGGTCGATCCCGAAATCATCATCATGGTGCTTGCCGCGACTGCGCAGCAAGAGGCGGTGCAGGCGCTGGGCTGCTCTTGGGCGGGCGAGATCTTTGCGGATCGGGCCTATAATGACGATGCGACGCTGGTGGATCGCTCCTTGCCCGGCGCGGTCATCCATGACCCCGATCAGGCGGCTGAGCGCATGGTCCGGATGGTGCAGGCCGGTGCGATCATCACCGAAAGCGGCAAGCACATTCCGGCGGCGGTCGACACCATCTGCCTGCATGGCGATGGCAAGACCGCGCTGCTGATCGCTCGCGCCGTTCGCAGCGCGCTTGAAGCGGCCGGAGTGACGTTGAAGGTCTTCCCCGGCCGTGGCTAGATCACTTGGCGCAGGCGGGTGGTCTGGTCGGCGGTCTGTGTGATCAGCCCGCCGACGCCAGCGCTGGCGCGCGGCGTTTCCAGAGGCCTGCAAATCTGAAAACTACGGCCCCTCAATATGCTGTCTCTGTCGGGGCGGGGCCTGCGCGGCGGTAACGTCTTGTTAACCATTGCAGCGTAGCTCTGGTCGGAATGCTCAGGCGTTCGGGAGGATGACAGGCGCAAAATGGTGTATCCCCTGCACATGATATGGCCCCGGCCTGCGCTCCCGGGCGGGGGCCAACCGGCCACGGGTCTTGCGCAGACAGGGCGCGGCGTCTACGGGCAGAGTGACACCTTGCACGACCGGATCACCTTGACCCCATGAAAACCACGCATCTTGTTACCCATTCTGGCGGCTTTCACGCCGACGAACTGCTGTCTTCGGTCATCCTGACCCGACTGTTTCCGGAGGCAACGCTGATCCGCAGCCGCGATCCGAAATGGATCACCGCCGCGCCGGGGCGCATCATCTACGATGTCGGCGGGCAGTATGATCCGGCGCAGGGGGTGTTCGATCATCACCAGCGTCCGACGCCCGCGCGCCCATCCGGGCAACCGTTCAGCTCGTTCGGGCTGGTCTGGACCAGCTTTGGGCGCGATTACCTTGCGGCGCTGGGCGTCCCGGCAGGGGATATCGACGCGGTGCATGCCAGCTTCGATGACAGTTTCGTGCTGCCCATCGATCTGATGGACAATGGGGCCGTCGATCCGTCATCGGCCGGTCCGCTGCTGGCGCGGATGACGCTGCCGGTGCTGCTGGAAAGCCTCAAGCCGGTGTTCGACGATGCCGCCCCCGATGCGGACGATCGCGCCTTTGCCGAGGCGCTGCCCATCGCCCGCGCCTTTGTCGAGGCCAGCATCGCGCGCAGCGCGGCCAAGCTGCGGGCCGCGGGGATCGTGGCGGATGCCATCGCTGCGGCGGGGGATGGCGCCGTGCTGGAACTGCCGATGGGCATGCCCTTCCGCTCTGCCATCGAAGAGGCGGGCGCGGACCAGCTTTTGTTCGTGGTGCATCCGCGCAAGGTCGACTGGGCGCTGACCGGTATCCGCATCACCGAGAACACCTTTGAACAGCGGGCCGATCTGCCCGCCGCCTGGGCCGGGCTGAGCGACGCCGCGCTCGAAGCCGCCTGCGGCGTGCCGGGGGCAAAATTCTGCCATACCGGGCGTTTCCTCGCCATAGCCAGCAGCCGCGAGGCGGCGCTGCGCATGGCGGCGCTTGCCGTCGAGGACGCGGGCGCGCAGCACAAGGCCTGAGCGCGGCAGCCAGAACGCAAAAAAGGCCCGGACGTTACCGTCCGGGCCTTTGCATTTGTTCAGATCGTCAGGCGACGATCACAGCATGCCTTCCGCCTTGGCCCAGTCCAGCGCCTTGTCGAGCGCGCGGCCAAACCGGGCGAGGATCTCGGTGATGTCGTCTTCGGTGACGATCAGCGGCGGGCAGAAGGCCACCGTCTCGTAGACGTTGCGCACGATCAGCCCTTCTTCGGCGCACATCGCCACGACCTTGGCCGCCATCGCGCCCGCCGGTTCGAACGAGGTCTTGCTGGCGCGGTCCTTGGCCATTTCCACGCCTGCGATCAGGCCAACGCCGCGCACTTCGCCCACCAGCGGGTGATCGGCGAACTTGCGCAGACCCTCCTGAAACATCGGCTCCAGACGGGCGGCGTTGCCCATCAGATCCTTTTCTTCGATGATGTTCAGGTTTTCCAGACCCACGGCGCAGGCGACCGGGTGGCCCGAACCGGTGAAGCCGTGGCCAAACGTGCCCAGCTTGGCAGTGTTGTCGGCGATGGCGTTGTAAACCTTGTCGTTCACCACGATCGCGGCAAGCGGCATGTAAGACGAGGTCAGCTGCTTGGATGTCACCAGGATATCCGGGGTGAAGCCGTATTTCTGGCAGCCAAACGGCGCGCCGGTGCGGCCAAAGCCGTTGATGACCTCGTCGGCCACCAGCAGGATGTCATACTTGGCACATATCTCGGCGACGCCGGGCCAGTAGCCTTCGGGCGGGGTCATCACGCCGCCAGCGCCCATGACCGGCTCGCCGATGAAACCGGCGATGGTTTCGGGGCCTTCGGCGAGGATGGTGTCTTCAAGCTCCTGAAGCAGGCGGGCGGTGAACTCGGCCTCGGTCTCACCCTCGTTGCCGTATTTCCAGAAATGCGGCGTGGTCAGGTGGGTGACGGGGATCGCGGGCAGATCGAAATCGCGGTGGTTGCCGACAAGCCCGGTCAGCGAGCCCGATGCGATGGTGATGCCGTGATAGCCCTTGTTGCGGGCAAGGAATTTCTTCTTCTCGGGGCGGCCAAGGCCGTTGTTGAGGAACCACGCCATCTTGATGACGGTGTCGTTGGCCTCGGAGCCGGAGTTGGTGAAGAACACCCGGTTGAGCCCTTCGGGGGTCATCTCGACCAGCTTTTCGGCAAGGCGGATCGACGGCTCATGCGCCTTGTGCGCGAAGCTGTGGTAATAGGGCAGCTTCTTGAGCTGCTCATAAGCGGCTTCGGCAAGGCGGGGCTCGGAAAAGCCCACAGCGACAGACCACAGGCCGGCCAGTGCCTCGATGTATTCCTTGCCCTGATCGTCGTAGACGCGCGCGCCATCACCCTTGGTGATGATCATCGGCCCCTTTTCCTCATGCGCGCGCATGTTGGTGTAGGGGTGCATCGAATGGGCGATATCGGATGCGTGAAGCGAGTTGGGACGCTGGTTCATCTGGGTCTCCTGTTGGGATTGGGGGCAGAGACTCGGGGTCTCCGTTGCGGGCGAGTCTAGGGGATGAAGCGGGCAAAGGTCACGGAGAATTTGATCATATTTCCTCCAACCCGCACCACTCGGCGATGAAGAGGGCAATCGCGCCGGTGACGCGCTTGACCGAAGACAGGCTGACGCGTTCGTCAAAACCGTGGATCGCCTCGGAATAGGGGCCGTAAACGAGGCAGGGCGTCTTGCCATAGATCGCAAAGACCCGGCCGTCGAGATAGCCCGGCGTGACAAAGCTTTGCAGCGGCTGCGCGTAAGAGGCCAGATGGGCGCGGCCTAGCGTTGCTTCGGCCTCGGAGCCTTCTTCGAGAACGTAGCCTTCGGCAAAGAACCCGTTCCATGTGACCTGCGGCGGGTTGTTGGCGAGAAACGGCACCTTGGCCGCAGCGGCGCGCAAATGGTCTTCGATCTCGCGCGCGGCGTCGGCGGCGGATGTGCCGGGGTAAATCGCGATGCGGCAATCGATTTCGCACCACGCCGGCACCGAAGAGGCCCAGTCGCCGCCCGCGATCTTGCCGACGTTGAAGTTGATCGGGTGATCGAGCTCTTCAAAATAGCGGTGCTGGCTCTTGCGGGCGTTCCAGTCGGCTTCGAGCGCGCGCAGGGCGCGGATCACCTCGTAAGCCGCTTCGATGGCATTGGCGCCGCTGCCAGCCTCGCGCACATGGACAGGGGCACCCTGCACCCGAACGCGGAACCACAGCACGCCGGTATTGGCGCGCACCAGCTTGTCATCTTCGGGTTCGGGGATGATCGCGGCGTCGGCGTTGTAGCCGCGCAGCAAGGCGGCCAGCGCGCCATTGCCGGTGCATTCCTCTTCGACCACCGATTGCTGGTAGAGCGTGGCGGCGGGGCGATAGCCAAGGCGTTTCAACGCATCGACGGCAAAGACATTGGCCGCGATCCCCGCCTTCATATCGGCGATGCCGCGCCCGTAGAGCCAGTCTCCGTCGCGTTTCGGCTCGAAGGGCGGGGTTGTCCACATGTCGAGCGGGCCAGCGGGCACCACATCCATATGCCCGTTCAGCACAAGGCTGCGTCCGGTCTCGTTTTGCGGGCGCAGGGTGCCGACGACATTGATGGCATTGGAGTAATCGACATCGACCGGGGAAAAGCCGGGGTGGTCGCGGATGTCGTCGACCTCGATGGTCCAGCGGTCCATGGCATAGCCGCGTTTCGACAGCTCGCCATGCAGGAAATCCTGCGCGGTGGCTTCCTGCCCGCGCAAGGACGGGTAGCGGCCCAGAGCCTCGGTAAAGGTGATCTGTTCCTCGAAGCCCTCTTCGACCGAGGCAAGGATGCGCTGTGTCAGTTCGGAGGTCATTTTGCGCCGTCCATGAAACCGCTCAGGAACGATACCAGCGACTTGGTCAGATCGGGCGACAGGTAGCCGCCTTCCTGCACGATCACCGTGGGGTAACCGGCGGCGGCGATCATTTCCCCGGCGCGGCGGAAGCCGTCCCATGTGATTTTCATGCCTGCGAGCGGGTCGTTTTCATGCGCATCCAGACCAAGGCTGAGCAGCAGCGCGCCGGGTTTATGCGCGGCGATGGCATCGAGCGCCTTCGCGATGGTGTCGAGCCAGACGTCGTCGGTGGTGCTGCGTGGCAGCGGCAGGTTGAGGTTGAAGCCAAGCCCCTCGCCAAGGCCGGTCTCATAGCTGTGGCCGACGAACCAAGGGTAATAGCTGGTCGGGTCGGCATGGATCGAAACCGTCATGACATCGCCCCGGTCGTAAAAGATCGACTGGGTGCCGTTGCCGTGGTGCACGTCGATGTCCAGCGTCGCCACCCGGTCATGGCCTTCGCGCAGCCGCGCGGCGGCGATGGCCGAATTGTTGAGCAGGCAGTGCCCGGCGGCGATCTCGGCGCTGGAGTGGTGCCCGGCGGGGCGGCACAGCGCATAAGCGGCAGGCGCGCCGTTCAGCACTGCATCGGCGGCGGCGACGGCGCAATCGGCGGCGCGGCGGGTGGCGCGCCAGCTGTGCTGCCCGATGGGGGCCGATGTGTCGCCCATGTGCCAGCCGGCGCGCCCGGTGATATGCGACGGGTAGGTGGCCACAGATCTGTCGGGGAAGACATTGGGCACCACCTCGGGGCCGGCATCGGGCAGGGCCTGCCACTCGTCCCATGCGGTTTCAAGGAAATCGAGGAAATCGGGGGTGTGCACCGCTTCGAGCGTCTCGTCGGGCGCTTCGAAGGGTTCTTCTGGCGTCAGGCCAAGCTGAGAGAGCCCCGCCAGAAGCAGGCGCGCGCGCTCGGGCAATTCCGCGTTGCGCTGCACCTTGCCGTGGGTCAGGCGGAAGATCGGGTCATGCGCCTCGGTTTCGGGGGCGTAAAAGCATCTCATTTTGGGCTCTCGTCTTCCAGTTTGCGGAATTGCTCGGTCACCAGCGTGCGGGCGACATCGAGGTGGTAGAACATGGCGTCCACGGCATCCTGTTCGCAGCCCGATTGCAAGGCCTCTAGGATCGGAACATGGGTTTCGGCCAGCCTGTGCGCATCTTCATAGAGCTTGCCGATCAGCACGATGGTCAGTTCGGTTTCCAGCGCGATCTGCTCGAAGGTGCGCAAAAAGCGCGGATTGCCCGAGCCGTTGCAGATCAGCCGGTGGAATTGCATGTCGGCCTCGACATGGGTCAGCATGTCGTGCGGCGGGCCGGCCAGACGCCGCAGTTCTTCGATCTGCGCGGCAAGCGCCGGGCCGGTATCGCCCAGCCCTTCGCGGATCAGCCGGCGCACCGCCGCCAGTTCGATCACGATGCGGAACTCGTACAGATTGTCGAGCTCGGTCGCGGTGAACTTGCGCACGAAAAAGCCGCGGTTGGCATAATAGGTCACGAGGCCGGAGTTTTCCAGCAGCCGCGCCGCTTCGCGCACCGGGGCGCGCGAAGTGCCCAGTTGCTTGGCCACCACCGATTCGCTCAGCCGGGTTCCCGGAGTCAGCTGCCCCGTCACGATGGCCTTGCTGAGCAGCCGGGCCACACGCTCGACCAGCCCCTCGCGGCCGAGGGGGGCAAAGCCGTCCTGCTCTGTGATCTTGTCCATGTCGCGGTCTCGAAAGCCTGAATTTTCAGCCACGCTAGGGGTAAATTGATGTATTGTCGACAATCGACTTGACGAAAGCTGTCAAAATGACCTTCCTTTGCCCAAGACCTCAGCACCGGAGACCGACATGCCCGATGGGATGACCGCCACCAGCACCTCTGACCTGCGCCGCGATCTGGCCGCCGCCTATCGGCTGATCGCGCATTTCGGCATGGACGACGGTATCTATACCCACATCTCGGCGCGGCTCCCGGATGGGCCGGAGGGCGAAAAGCGATTCCTGCTCAATCCCTACGGGCTGCGCTTCGACGAGGTGACGCCGGACAATCTGGTGACCGTCGACGAGACCGGCACGGTGATCGACGACCCTTACGGCGCGGGCGTCAACGAGGCGGGGTTCACCATTCATTCGGCAGTGCACATGGCCCGGCACGATGCGGTCTGCGTGTTGCACACCCATACGGTGGCCGGGGTTGCGGTGTCGTCGGTGCAAGAGGGCCTGCTGCCGCTGAACCAGTGGTCGGCGCAGTTCTTTGGCCAGATCGTCTTTCACGATTACGAAGGCATCGCGCTGAACCTCGAAGAGCGCGCCCGCATCGTCGCCGATCTGGGCGACAAGCGGGTGATGCTGCTGCGCAACCACGGCACGCTGCTGCTGGGCCGCTCGGTCGCCGAGGCCGTGAAATACGCCATCAACCTCGAACGCTCCTGCAAGGCGCAGGTTG
The DNA here is from genome assembly GCF_030547555.1 of Salipiger sp. 1_MG-2023. Taxonomy (NCBI): domain Bacteria; kingdom Pseudomonadati; phylum Pseudomonadota; class Alphaproteobacteria; order Rhodobacterales; family Roseobacteraceae; genus Salipiger; species Salipiger sp. 1_MG-2023. The sequence continues at coordinate 20,458 of NZ_JAUOQN010000033.1, forward strand.
CGGCGCTGAGCATGGGGTTGACGCCGGTGGTGCTGCCCAATGACGTGGCCGCACATACCGCCGGGCAATATGCCCGCGCCTATGACAAGATGGAAGAGCAGGGCGGGCGCGACCCGGAATGGGCGGCCCTGCTGCGCCTGCTCGACGCAAAGATCCCCGGCTGGGCCGGGTAACACCACCCCCGGCAAACTGCCGGGATTTCCCGCGCGCCCGCAGCAAGACGGGCGGCGGCTTGCCGATAACGGACAACAGGGAACCGACAAATGAACAGTTTGAAAGCGACGACCTTTCTGATCGCCGCCGCGCTGGCCGCGCCTCTGGCGGCGCAGCAAGCGGGTGGGCGGCTTGATATCGTGGTGCAGCCCGAACCGCCGGGGCTGATGCTGGGCCTCGTGCAGAACGGCCCGACGCAACTTGTCGCGGGCGACATCTATGAGGGCCTGCTGCGCTATGACACCGATCTGAACCCGATGCCGGGGCTGGCCAAAAGCTGGGAGGTGGCCGAGGACGGGCTGACCTATACGTTCAAGCTGCAGGATGGCGTGACATGGCACGACGGCGAACCGTTCACCGCCGAGGACGTGGTGTTCAGCGCCGGAACCTTCCTGCCCGAGACCCACGCCCGCCTGCGCGCCTCGCTGGCCTATGTCGACACCATCACCGCGCTTGACCCGCTGACCGTCGAATTCAAGCTCAAGGAACCTTTCGGCCCGTTCATCAGCGTGTTCGAATCCGGCACCATGCCGATGGTCCCCAAGCACATCTACGAAGGCACCGATTTCGCCGCCAACGAGGCGAACAACACCCCCATCGGCACCGGCCCGTTCAAGTTCGATGAATGGGTCAAGGGCAGCTACATCCATCTCGTCAAGAACGAGGACTATTACGTCGACGGGTTGCCCTATCTCGACGAGGTCTATTACCGGGTGATCCCCGACGCCGCCTCGCGCGCCGTCGCCTTCGAGACCGGCGAAGTCGACGTGCTGCCCGGCGGATCGGTGGAGAACTGGGATGTGGCGCGCCTGACCGAGATGGAGAACGTCTGTTCGACCGGCAAGGGCTGGGAATTCTTCGCGCCCCATGCGTGGATGTGGCTCAACAACCGCGAAGGCCCGACCAGCGACGTGCGCTTCCGTCAGGCCATCATGTATGCGATGGACCGCGAGTTCATGCGTGACGTGGTGTGGAACGGGTTGGGCAAGGTGCCGACCGGGCCGGTGTCTTCGGCGACCAATTTCTATTCCGATGACGTGACGATCTATGACCACGACCCCGACAAGGCCAAGGCCTTGCTCGAAGAGATGGGCTATGACGGCAGCACCATCCGCCTGCTGCCGCTGCCCTACGGCGAGACATGGCAGCGCTGGGCCGAGGCGGTGCGCCAGAACCTCAGCGAGGTCGGCATCAATGTCGAGATCGACAGCACCGACGTTGCGGGCTGGAACGAGAAGACCTCGCAGTGGGACTACGACATGGCCTTCACGTACCTCTATCAGTACGGCGATCCGGCGCTGGGCGTGTCGCGCAACTACACCGCCGATCGCATCGAAAAGGGCAGCCCGTGGAACAACGTCGAAGGCTACGACAACCCCGAGCTGGACGCCAAGTGGTTTGCCGCGGCAACCATGACCTCGGCCGAGGAACGTCAGGCCGCCTATGACGAGATCCAGAAGGAAATCGTTGATGATGTGCCGGTGGCGTGGATGCTCGAACTCGAGTTCCCGACGCTCTATCGCTGCAACGTCCATGATCTTGTGACCACCGGCATCGGTGTGAACGACGGGCCGCGCAACGCCTGGATCGAAGAGTAAATCCTGCGGCCGGGCTGAAAAATCCAAGCTAGGAATTTTCTTCGCGCCCCGTCTTGGGGGTGCGCCCGGCCTTCCCCTAGCAAGAAGAGAAAGCGACCGGCATGTCCGTCTTCGCCATCATCGCCGCGCGCCTTGCCAAGGCCGCGCTGACCCTGCTGTGCATCGCGGTGCTGAATTTCTGTCTGCTGCATGCCGCGCCGGGAGACCCTGCCGTGGTGCTCGCCGGGGAGGCGGGCGCTGCCGACGAGCAGATGATCGAACAACTGCGCGAGCGCTTCGGGCTGGACCAGCCCTTTGGCGTGCAGCTGTGGAAATATGTCTCGGGGGTGGCCCAGCTGGATCTGGGTTACAGTTTCCGGCAGGGCGCGCCGGTGATCGAACTGATCGCCGATCGTCTGCCCGCGACGCTGCTGCTGACCGGGGCGGCCTTTGTCATCTCGCTGGTCTTCGGTATCGCGCTGGGCGTGGCCGCCGCTGCCCGCGTCGGCAAGCCGCAGGACAGCCTGCTTACCACCTTTGCGCTGCTGTTCTATGCAACGCCGCTGTACTGGGCGGCGCTGATGGCGGTGCTGGTGTTTTCGGTCTGGCTCGGCTGGTTGCCGGGGTTCGGCTATGAAACCGTGGGCGCGGGATATACCGGCATGGCGCGCATCATCGACATCGCGCAGCATCTGGTGTTGCCGGCGCTGACGCTGGGGCTGTTCTTCATGGCGGTCTACATGCGGATGACGCGGGCCTCGATGCTCGAGGTCTCGACCGCCGATTTCGTCAAGACCGCCCGCGCCAAGGGGCTTTCGGATGCGGTGATCCGCCGCCGTCACATCCTGCGCAACGCCATCCTGCCGGTTGTCACGCTGGCCGGGCTTCAGGCCGGGCAACTGATCGGCGGCGCGGTGCTGACCGAAACCGTCTTTGCTTGGCCGGGTATCGGGCGGCTGATGTTCGAAAGCCTCGCCGCGCGCGATTACAACACCATTCTCGGGGTGTTCCTTGTCTCTGCCGCCATGGTCATCGCGTTCAACATCGTCACTGACATCGTCTACCGCCTTGTGGACCCCCGCATCGGAGCGCGCGCATGAGCTTCTGGACCCGTTTTCGCAGCAACACCGGCGCGATGGTCGGCGTTGTCCTGTTGATCGCCGTCATCGCCGTGGCGCTGTTTGCGCCGCTGATCTTTGAACATTCACCTTGGCAGATGGTGCAGCGCCCCTTCCTTGCGCCGTTTGCGGTGGATGGGCTGCCGCTGGGCACCGATACGCTGGGCCGCGACGTGGCCTCGCAGCTGGCCTATGGCGCAAGGGTGTCGCTTTTGGTCGGGCTGGTCTCGACACTGGTCGCCTTGCTGATCGGCGTGCCGCTCGGGGCGCTTGCCGGATTTTACGGCGGATATGTCGATGAAGGCGCGATGCGCTTCACCGAGTTCTTCCAGACCATTCCGAATTTTGCCCTCGCCATCGTGCTGGTGGCGATCTTTGAACCCTCGCTGGCCTCGATCACCCTTGCCATCGCCATCGTGTCATGGCCGCCGGTGGCGCGTCTGGTGCGGGCCGAGGTGATGTCGGTGCGCAAGCGCGAATTCGTCGATGCGGCGACGCTGGCGGGGCTGAGCAAGCCGCGCATCCTGATCCGTCAGGTGCTGCCCAATACCGTGTCTCCGATCATCGTCATGGCCTCGCTCATGGTGGCCACGGCGATCCTGCTGGAAAGCTCGCTGAGCTTCCTTGGCCTTGGCGATCCCAACGCCATGAGCTGGGGCTACATGATCGGCGCGGCGCGCACGGTGATCCGGTCCAGCTGGTGGCTAAGCTTCTTTCCGGGCATCGCCATCATCATCACGGTTCTGGCGCTGAACCTGATCGGGGAAGGGCTCAATGATGCGCTGAACCCGCATCTGTCAAGAAAGGGCCGGGCATGAGCACGCTTGCCATCGAGCACCTGACCATCGGTCTTCCCGAAGGCGCCGACCGGCCCTTTGCGGTCGAAGACGTCAGCATGACCATCGACAAGGGCCAGATCCTGTGTGTGGTGGGGGAATCCGGGTCGGGTAAATCCATGACCGCCAACGCACTGATGGGGTTGCTGCCCCCCGGCGTGACGGTCAAAGCGGGCCGCGCCATGTTTGAATCGCGCGACGTGATCCGCCTGCCGGACGCAGAGAAAATGGCCCTGCGCGGCGCGCAGATCGCGATGATATTTCAGGAACCGATGACGGCGCTCAACCCGCTGATGCGCATTGGCGATCAGATCGCCGAGGTGTTCGCCGCGCATGACCGTTTCACTCAGGCCGAGCGGCGCAAGAAGGCGCTGGATCTGATCCGCGAGGTGCAACTGCCCGACCCGGAAAAGATCATCCGCGCCTATCCGTTCCAGCTGTCGGGCGGGCAGCGCCAGCGGGCGATGATCGCCATGGCGCTGGCGCTGGAACCCAAGCTGCTGATCGCCGACGAGCCGACAACGGCGCTGGATGTGACGACGCAGGCGCAGATCCTCAAACTGATCCTTGATCTGCGGGCGCGGCGCGGCATGGCGGTGATGTTCATCACCCATGATTTCGGCGTGGTGGCCGAGATCGCCGATGAGGTGATCGTCATGCGCACCGGCAAGGTGGTCGAACGCGGCCCGGCGCGCGCGGTGCTGCAAGACCCGCAGCACGAGTATACCAAGCGTCTGCTGGAGGCGATCCCGACCGGCAAGCTGCCCCCGGCGCGAGCGCTGTCGGAAACGCCGGCGCTGCAGATCAAGGGGCTGCGCAAGATCTATCGCACCGGCGGCGGCATGTTCCGTGCACCGCGCGAGGTGCGGGCGGTGGATGATGTCTCGCTCAGTGTCGCGCGCGGCGAGGTGCTGGGGCTGGTCGGCGAATCCGGCTCGGGCAAATCGACGCTGGGGCGCACCGCGGTGCGGCTGGTCACCCCCGACGCCGGGCAGGTGCTGGTCGGCGGCGTCGATCTTGCGGCGCTGTCGGATGAGGATCTGCGCCGCCAGCGTCACAAGGTGCAGATGGTGTTTCAGGACCCCTATGCCTCGCTCAACCCGCGCCAGCGCATCATCGGAGCGATCACCGACGGGCCGATCGCCCGGGGCGTTCCCCGGCGCGAGGCCGAAAACCGCGCCAGAGAGCTGCTGGAGATCGTCGGCCTTGGCGCCGATGCCGCCAGCCGCTTTCCGCATGAGTTCAGCGGCGGGCAGCGCCAGCGCATCGGCATTGCCCGCGCGCTGGCGATGGACCCGGAGCTGATCATCGCCGACGAGGCGGTGTCGGCGCTGGATGTGTCGATTCAGGCGCAGGTGCTCGACCTGCTGCGCGATCTGCGCGAGAAGATGGGGCTGTCGATCCTGTTCATCACCCATGATCTGCGCGTCGCCGCCCAGCTGTGCGATCGTATCGCCGTGATGCAAAAGGGCAGGCTGGTCGAGATCGGCACCGTGCATGACATCTTCCTCAACCCGACAGAAGACTACACCAGACAGCTTCTCGCCGCAGTGCCCGGCGCGGACTGGGACAATCAGAAAGTTCTCGCATGAGCCGTATCCTTGGGGTTGCCACCTGTTCGCAACTGAAACTGGCCGAGCGGTTCGGTCCGCTGTTCGAAACGCTCGCCCCCGAGCTTGATCTTCGCGCCCCCGACGACATCGAGCGTCCCGAAGACGTGCGTTTCATGCTGACCTTCATCCCGGATGCCGAGGCGTTCCATCGCTATCCGAACCTTGAGGCGGTGTTCAGCGTCGGTGCGGGGCAGGATGCCATCGACCGATGCCCGTCGCTGCCGCAGGGCCTGCCGGTCTATCGGCTCGAAGACCCGGATCAGGCGCTGCAAATGGCGGGGTTCTGCGCCTTCCATGTGCTTTGGCATCACCGCGAGATGGCCCAGGTGCGCACCAATCAGGTCAGCGAGGTATGGGCGCGCAAGCTGACCGGCCTGTCGCCGACGGCGCGGCGCATCGGGGTCATGGGCTTTGGCCTGATGGGCCGCGCTGTGGCCAAGGGGCTGGTGGCGCTTGGCTATTCGGTGGCTGGCTATTCACGCCGCATGCCCGAGGCAGAGCCGGGCGTAGCCCATTACACCGACGGCGAGATGGATGCCTTTCTGGCGCAGAGCGATATTCTCATCAATGTGCTGCCGCTGACGCCGCAGACCCGCGGGCTGATTGACGCTGCCTTCCTTGCCAAGCTGCCGCGCGGCGCGGCGCTGATCCATGTCGGGCGCGGCGGGCAGCTGATCGAGCCCGATCTGATCACGGCGCTGGACAGCGGCCAGCTGTCGGGCGCCTCGGTCGATGTCTTCGAGACCGAACCGCTGCCCGCAGGCCACCCGTTCTGGGCGCATGAGCGTGTCTTCGTGACGCCGCATGTCGCCTGCATTCCGACCCCCGAAGCGGTGGTGCGAAATGTGCGCCAGCGCATGCTGGCCGAGTTTCAGGAAAAGAAATCCGCATGATTGATCTGAATGCTCTGAGCGCGCGCGAAATCGCCGCGCGCGTCCAATCTGGTGCGCTCAAGGCCACCGACATCGTTGGCGAAACGCTGGACCGCGTGCTCAAGATGAATCCCAAGGTCAACGCCATTGTGCAGAACTGCGGCAGCGATGCATTGGCCGAGGCCGAGGCGCTGGACGCCCGCATCGCCGCCGGCAAGCCGGTGGGCGCGCTGGCTGGGGTGCCGGTGACGGTCAAGGTGCTGTCGGATCAGAAAGGCTATGCCAGCACCAATTCGTGCCAGATCTACAGCGACGTGATCGCAACGCAGGACAGCCCGTTCCTGCGCCACATGCGCGAAAAGGATGCCATCGTCATCGGTCGCACCAACACCCCGGCGTTTTCCTACCGCTGGTTCACCACCAACGGGTTCTACGGCGCCACCAAGAACCCCCACAACGATGCGCTGACGGCGGGCGGCTCGTCTGGCGGGGCAGGGGCGGCGGTGGCCACCGGCATGGGGCATATCGGCCATGGCACCGACATCGCCGGGTCGATCCGCTATCCGGCCTATGCCTGCGGCATTCAGGGCCTGCGCCCGACGCCGGGGCGGGTGCCGATGTTCAACCAGTCCGGCCCCGACCGGGCCATCGGGGCGCAGATCATGGCGGTCTCGGGGCCTCTGGCGCGGCGGGTCGACGATTTGCGGCTCGGGCTCGAAGGCATGGCGGGCTATGCGCCCGAAGATGTCTGGAGCGCGCCGGTGCCGCTGGTCGGTCCCGCGTACCGCCGCCGCGTGGCGCTGGTGACCCATCCGGGCGGCATCGACACCGACCCGCGCATCGTCGCCGATCTGCAGCGCGCCGCGCAGATGTTCCGCGATGCGGGCTGGGAGGTCGAGACCCCGGCGCAGATCCCCGAGCTGCGCGAGGCGGTGGAGCTTCAGGTCGATCTGTGGCTGTCGGATGGCCATGAGGCCAAGATGGAAGCGGCGCAGCGCGAAGGCGACGCCGGGGCCATCGCCCTGTTGTCGCATTACGCGGATCGCGCCGCGCGCATCGACGTCGCGGGCTTCGGCGCGCTGTTTTCGCGGCGGGCGGCGCTGATCCGGGCGTGGCGAGGGTTTCTGGCCGATTACCCGGTGGTGTTGATGCCCAATTGCGCCGAGCTGCCGTTCCGGCAGGATCAGGATCTGGAGGGCGACGCGATGATCGCCCATCTGTGGGATGTGATGCTGCCGCAGATCGCCATTCCGGTGCTGGGCGTTCCGGCGATCTCGATCGCCTCGGACGTGATCGACGGCGTGCCCTCGGGGGTGCAGCTGGTCTGCCCGCCGTGGCGCGAGGATATCTGCCTTGAGGCGGGCGAAGTGCTGGAGCGCGGCTTTGGATTTCCCGGCCTCGTGGGCTGATAGCGCTTGACAGATGCGACGTCAGGCCCCATTTGCGGTTCTGACGCCGCGCTGCCGCGTGAGCTAGCCGCGCCCCTTCGGGATTTTTCCCGGGCATGAGCGCATCGGTGTCACCACTCACGGTTCCCCATCACGCAGGGTTCTGGACGCGAATGGCCAGCAGGTCGCGGGAGACGCCCGCGCTGCCAGAGGCTTTGCGCGACACCCTGACCATGCCGCCCCAGATGCGGGGCGGGTGGCGTCATGCCGTGTTCGATGACTCGATGCGGCCCGCAAAGGATAAGATTTGTTCGACTTCGACATGCTCGGCCTCGCGCCGTCCCTTACAGAAGTGCTTCAGAAGAACGGGTTCAAGGAACCCACCCCGATTCAGAATCAGGCGATCCCGCTTGCGCTTGAAGGTCATGACGTGCTGGGCCTTGCCCAGACCGGCACCGGCAAGACGCTGGCCTTTGGCCTGCCGCTGATCGACGGGCTGCTGGCCCAGCCGGGCAAGCCCGCGCCCAAATGCGCCAAGGCGCTGGTGCTGGCCCCGACCCGCGAGCTGGTCAACCAGATCGCCGACAGCCTGCGCCAGCTCACCGATGGCTCCAAGCTGCGCGTCGCCACCGTGGTTGGCGGGCAATCCATCAACCGTCAGATCAGCTTTCTTGCGCGCGGCGTCGACATCCTTGTCGCCACCCCCGGCCGCCTGATCGACCTGATGGATCGTGGCGCCGTCGATCTGTCGACCGTGCGCCAGCTGGTGCTGGACGAGGCCGACCAGATGCTCGACCTTGGTTTCATCCACGCGCTGCGTCGGATCGCCCCCAAGCTGGGCACGCCGCGCCAGACCATGCTGTTTTCGGCCACCATGCCCAAGCAGATGGAAGAGCTGTCCGCCGCCTATCTCAACAACCCGCGCAAGGTGCAGGTTTCGCCTCCGGGCAAGGCTGCCGACAAGATCACCCAGTCGGTGCATTTCGTCGACAAGAACGACAAGCCAGCCAAGCTGCGCGAAGTTCTGCGCCGGGACATGGACGCGCTGACGCTAGTGTTCTCGCGCACCAAGCATGGTGCAGAGCGCCTGATGAAGGGCCTTGTGGCCGATGGCTTCAACGCCGCGTCGATCCATGGCAACAAGAGCCAGGGCCAGCGCGACCGTGCCATCAAGGCGTTCCGTGATGGCGATATCAACGTGCTGGTCGCCACCGACGTCGCCGCGCGCGGCATCGACATTCCGGGCGTTGCCTATGTGGTGAACTTCGATCTGCCCGAGGTGCCGGACAATTACGTGCACCGCATTGGCCGGACCGCCCGCGCCGGCCGTGAAGGCGAGGCGATTGCCTTCTGCGCACCGGATGAGGGCGATCTGCTGCGCCAGATCCAGAAGCTGATGAAGATCGAGATTCCCGTGGCTTCGGGCGAAGCTCCGGCCGAAGTGACCGGCGGTGGCAGTCAGCGTCGTCGCGGTGGCGGCGGTGGGCGTCGCGGTGGCGGCGGTCAGGGCAAGCCTTCGGGCAAGCCCGCTGGCAAGCACGGTGGCCCCAACCATGGCGCCCCGGCAGCCGTAAAGGCACGCCGCAGCCGTCCGCGCCGCAAGGTCGCCTGAAAATAACAAGGCCGGGCTCTTTCCAGAGCCCGGCCTTTTTTCTGTGACCCTTGCGCCATGGTTGTTCCGGCCAAAGGCGCGCGGCGGATCGCGGCTCAGACCCTCAGCATCTTGGTCAATGTGCGCAGCGCGTCCCGGTCGGCTCCGGCCAGCGGAGCGTTGCGGCTGCGAAACAGCGTTGCCTGACTGCGCAGAACCGGCTCTTCCTCTAGCACCTTGAGATGGTTCGCCCGCAACGTCTCGCCGGTCGAGGTGATGTCGGCCACCGCTTCGGCCGTCAGGTTCTTGACCGTGCCTTCGGTCGCGCCCTGACTGTCGACAAGCTGATAATCGGCGACGCCGCCCTGCCTGAGGAACTCGCGCACCAACCGGTGGTATTTCGTCGCGATCCGCATCCGGAAGCCATGCGCGGCCCGGAATGCCGCCGCCGCCCCATCCAGATCGTCAAGCGTGTTCACATCGATCCAGCAGGCGGGCACGGCGATGATCAGGTCGGCCTGACCAAAGCCCAGCTCGGCCAGCGGCTCGACCTTCTGATCCCATTGTACCAGCTTTTCGCGGATCAGATCGGTGCCGGTCACGCCCAGATGGATGCGCCCCGCCGCCAGCTCGCGCGGGATTTCTCCGGCGGACAGCAACACAAGATCGACACCCTCGATGCCCTCGACCGCGCCGGCGTATTCGCGCTCGTTGCCGGTGCGGGCGAGCCCGATGCCGCGCGCGCCAAACCAGTCGAAGGTCTTTTCCATCAGCCGCCCCTTGGAGGGCACCCCAAGCTTGATCGTCATGCCACGCCCTCCAGTTGCAACAGCAGGCCGGGGCGGATCACCCCACCCACCGCCGGGGCCGCGCGCCCGCCGCCGAGCCGCTGGGTCAGCGCATCATAGCGCCCGCCGGTGGCGATGGGGGGCAGGTCGGGCCGCTGTGCGGGCACGAAGCCAAAGACGAAGCCGTCGTAATATTCCATCGAAGAGCGCCCGTAGCTGGCCTCGAACTCCAGCGCGCTGACGTCGATGCCGCGGGCGGCAAGCGCGTTGCAGCGCTGTTCGAACCGGTTCACCGCTGGCACCAGACCGGGCAGATCGACTGCGATGTCGTGCAGATGCTCCAGCGCAAAGCTGCAGGTTTCGCGCACTGCCAGCAACGCATCGATCAGCTGAACCTGGCTGCGGCACAGCGGGCCCTCGGCGGCATCGGCGCGCAGCGCCGCAACGCGGGCGGCGATTTCCGCCTCCGAGCGCAACCCGATCATCGGCGCAGTCGCCACTGGATTGGCGTCCTTGAGCAGCGCCTTGCGCGATGGCGGCAGCGGCGCGCGCCCCGAAAAGCGGTCGAGCAGTGCCCGGAACCGGCGCGGCCGCCAGATGTGGCGCATCAGCGCGGCGCGGCGCGGTTCGGAAATCTCAAGCGCCATGACAGCGGCGGTGAGAATGCCGATATCGCCGGTCACCGCGCGCAGATCATAGCCCGCAAGGGCGTCTGCAAACACCGCGAACACCTCGGCATCGGCCTGCGCAGGATCGTCGTCGGCGAACAGCTCATAGCCGACCTGAAAATATTCCGCCGGGCGTTCAGGGTGGTCTTCCTGACGCCGGAACACCTCGCCGCAATAGGTATAGCGCGACGGGGCCGCGCCGGTTTCCATATGCATCTGCACCACGGGCACGGTGAAATCAGGACGCAGCATGACCTCGCCGCGGCTTGGATCCTGCGTCACATAGGTGCGCGCGCGAATGTCCTCGCCGTAGAGGTCCAGCAGCGTTTCCGCCGGTTGCAGAATGGCGCAATCGACATTTTGGGCCCCAAGGTCGAGAAAGCGCTGGCGCAGGCGAACCGCCTCGGCGCGTTCGGCCGCCGTGGTCACGCCCATTGTGCTAGGATCTCCCGGACCTTGGCGACCAGATCGCTGCGCGGGATTTCGTATTGGCTCGGGCGCTCCTTCCACTCTTCGAGCGTCGCATCCTGCGCCAGCTTCGCGCCAAGGATCAGGTCCTTGACCTGCAGCACGCCGCGTTCCTTTTCGTCGCCGCCTTCGATGATGGCGACAGGAGAATTGCGCTTGTCGGCATATTTGAGCTGGTTGCCGAAGTTCTTCGGGTTGCCAAGATAGACCTCGGCGCGAATGCCGTTATTGCGCAGCTCGGCGACGATGGCTTGGTAATCGGCCATGCGGTCCTTGTCCATAACGGTCACCACGACAGGGCCTTGCGGAATCGTGCCGATGCGGCCCTTCTCGCGCAGCGCGGCCAGTAGCCGGTCGACGCCGATGCTGACACCGGTTGCAGGCACAGCCTGCCCGGTGAAGCGCTTCACAAGGTCGTCGTAACGTCCGCCGCCTGCGACAGAGCCGAATTGCCGCTTGCGGCCCTTCTCGTCGAGGATTTCAAAGGTCAGCTCGGCTTCGAACACCGGCCCGGTGTAATAGCCAAGGCCGCGCACGACGCTGGGATCGATCTCGATCCGGTCATTGCCATAGCCTTGCGCCGCCAGAAGCGCGCCGATCTGTTCCAGCTCGTCAACGCCTTCGGCGCCGATGGCGCTGCTGCCGATGGCCGCGCGCAGGTTGGCAACGGTTGCGCCTGCATCGGCCCCTTTCGAGGTCAGGAACGCCAGAACCGGATCGGCCTGCGCATCCGACAGGCCCACGCCGTCGATATAGGCGCCCGAGGCATCGAGCCGCCCCTTGCCAAGCAATGCCCGTACACCCGCCTCTCCGACCTTGTCGAACTTGTCGATGGTGCGCAGCACGGCGTCACGCTGTGCCTCGTCGTCAAGGCCCATAGTCTCGAGCACGCCGTTCAGCACCTTGCGGTTGTTGACTCGCACCAGATAATCGCCGCGCGGAATGCCGACCACCTCAAGCGTGTCCGACAGCATCGCGCAGATCTCGGCGTCGGCCGCGACGGAAGCTGCGCCAACGGTATCCGCATCGCACTGGTAGAACTGGCGGAACCGCCCCGGTCCCGGCTTTTCATTGCGCCAGACCGGCCCCATGGCAAAACGCCGATAGGGCAAGGGCAGCTCGTTGCGATGCTGTGCATAGACCCGCGCCAGCGGCGCGGTCAGATCGTAGCGCAGCGCCATCCAGCTGTCGTCCTCGTCCTGCCACGCGAACACGCCCTCGTTGGGGCGATCCACATCCGGCAGGAATTTGCCAAGCGCCTCGACGGTCTCGACCGCACTCGATTCCAGCGCTTCGAAGCCGTAGCGATGATATACCCCGGCGATGGCACGCAGCATTTCGGCGCGCTCTGTCACCTCCGGGCCGAAATAATCGCGGAACCCCTTCGGCGTCTGGGCCTTGGGGCGGGGGGCTTTTTTGTCTTTCGCCATGATGGGCTCCTTGCGGAATGCGCGCTTCCCTTAGCGGCTTGCGCGTGTGGGGGCAACAGGCGGGCTGTGTGCAATGCCCCGGCGCTGCGCAAAGTTCGGCCGTCCAGCCTGCCTCCTGCGGGGATATTTAGGGCCAGAAGAAACCGGGGCGCGGCGCCTGGTTTTCTTCTGGCCCTAAATATCCCAGGGGGCCCGAAGGGCGGGGGCAGCGCCCCCTCTGGCGTAGACAACGCCCGCAGCGAAGCCTATCTCCACCAGAAAGGAGCCCGACCATGCCCAACGACACTTCTGCCCTTGAGGAACGTCTTGCCCATCTCGAGCGCACCACCGACGATCTGTCATCGGTCGTGGCGCGGCAGGATCGTGATATTGCGCTGCTGACACGTCGCCTTGCACTTTTGATCGAACGAGAGGCCGATCGACAGGCCGATGGCGCGGGCGGGGTGGTGATGGGCGATGAGCGTCCACCCCATTACTGACCTGTTGCGCGTTCAGAAATCTTCGACTGCCAACACCCCGTCGAGCGATTTGACCGCGCCCTTGATCTCGGGCGTCACTGGGAATTCGCGCTTGAGATCCATTTCGACCTCGCCGGGCAGGCCTTCGGCGCTCAGGCACAGGCGGATCGGCCCGCGCCCTGCCTTGGGCATCTGCTCGGCGGCGCGGCTCAGGATCGATGCGACCTGAGAGAGAGTTCCCGGGGTCTCGATGAAGATCTTCAACCCCGAGGCCCCGGCATCCGCAACCACCGTTTCCACCGGGCCGAAGCTGCGCGCCAGCAGCTTGAGCTGGTCGCTTTCCACCGTCGCTTCGACGGTCACGACAACCTTTGATCCGGTTTCCAGCAGCTCGCGGGATTTCTCCAGCGTCTCGGAAAAGATCGTCACCTCGTAGGCGCCGGTCGGGTCCGACAATTGGGCAAAGGCAAAGCGATTGCCGCGCGCCGACTTGCGTTCCTGACGCCCCGCCACCACGCCGGCCAGCTTGGCGATGCAAGCGGTGCCCTGCGCCTTGTTGCGCACCTCTTCCAGCGTCATCACGTCGCGTCGTTTCAGCGCGGGCATGTAATCGTCAAGCGGATGGCCGGACAGGTAAAAGCCGATGGCCTTGAATTCCTCGTTCAGGCGCTCGGCGGGCAGCCAGTCGGGGGCCGGGGTCAGGCGCGGTTCGGGCAGATCGTCGCCCGCATCGCCAAACAGCGACACCTGCGCCGAAGCGCGCTGTTCGTGGATCGCCGCCGAATAGGCGACCAGCGCATCGAGCGAATCGAACATGCGGCGCCGGTTGCGGTCGAGCTGGTCGAACGCCCCGGCGCGGGCCAGCATTTCCAGCGGGCGCTTGCCGATTTTCTTGAGATCGACCCGGCGGGCGAAATCAAAAATGGTGGCGAAGGGTTTGTCGGGGCTTTGGGGGTCTTCGGGCACCGAGCGGCGCCCCTGAACGATCAGCTGCATGGCCTCGACGCCGACGTTCTTGAGAGCGCCAAGCGCGTAGACCAGTTCCTGTCTTTCCACATCGAAGGTGGCCATCGACCGGTTCACGCAGGGCGGCACGTAGCCCAGTTTCAGCCCATGCTTCAGCTCGTCGAAATAGATCGCCAGTTTGTCGGTCAGGTGGATATCGCAGTTCATGACGCCTGCCATGAATTCGACCGGGTGGTTCGCCTTGAGCCAAGCGGTCTGGTAGCTGACCACCGCATAGGCCGCCGCGTGCGATTTGTTGAAGCCGTAGTTGGCGAATTTTTCCAGAAGGTCGAAGACCTCGGTGGCCTTCTTCTTGTCGACCCCGTTTTCCGCCGCGCCCTTTTCGAACTTGGGGCGCTCGGCGTCCATCGCCTCCTTGATCTTCTTGCCCATGGCGCGGCGCAGCAGGTCGGCGCCGCCAAGGCTGTAGCCCGCCATTTCCTGCGCGATCTGCATCACCTGTTCCTGATAGACGATGATGCCTTGGGTTTCGGCAAGGATATGGTCGATCGACGGGTGGACCGAGGTGATTTCGCGCAGGCCGTTCTTGACCTCGCAATAGACGGGGATGTTTTCCATCGGGCCGGGCCGGTAGAGCGCCACAAGCGCCACGATGTCTTCGATGCAGGTGGGTTTCATGCGCTTGAGCGCATCCATCATGCCCGTCGATTCCACCTGGAACACGGCAACGGTCTTGGCCGCAGCATACAGTTTATAGGTCTTTTCATCATCCAGCGGGATGAGGTTCATCTGGTTTTCTCCGCCCTCGGCTGGCTCGTACAGCTGCGTGCCATCGGCGGCGACATGGATGGGGCGGCCATCCTTGAGGATCAGGTTCACCGCGTTCTGAACCACGGTCAGCGTCTTCAGGCCGAGAAAGTCGAATTTCACCAGCCCCGCCTGTTCCACCCATTTCATGTTGAACTGGGTGGCGGGCATGTCGGAGCGGGGGTCTTTGTAGAGCGGCACAAGCTGGTCAGTGGGGCGGTCGGCGATGACCACCCCTGCGGCGTGGGTGCCCGCCGAGCGCAGCAGCCCCTCGACCTGCTGGCCGTAGGTCAGCAGGCGGTCGACCACCTCTTCGTTGCGGGCCTCTTCGGCAAGGCGCGGCTCGTCGCGCAGCGCCTGTTCGATGCTGACAGGTTTGACGCCTTCGACCGGGATCATCTTGGACAGGCGGTCGACCTGTCCGTAGGGCATCTGCAGCACGCGGCCCACGTCGCGCACCGCCATTTTCGACAGCAGCGCGCCGAAGGTGATGATCTGCGCCACCTTGTCGTGGCCGTATTTTTCCTGAACGTAGCGGATCACCTCTTCGCGGCGATCCATGCAAAAGTCGATGTCGAAGTCGGGCATCGACACCCGTTCGGGATTGAGGAAGCGTTCGAACAGCAGTGAATAGCGCAATGGGTCGAGGTCGGTGATGGTCAGCGCATAGGCCACCAACGACCCGGCGCCCGAGCCGCGCCCCGGCCCGACCGGGATGTCGTGGTCCTTGGCCCATTGGATGAAATCGGCAACGATCAGGAAGTAGCCGGGAAAGCCCATGCCCTCGATGATGCCCAGCTCGAAATCGAGCCGTTCCTGGTATTCCTCCACGCTGACCGCGTGGGGGATCACCGCAAGGCGGCGTTGCAGGCCTGCGTTCGCCATGCGGCGCAATTCGGCGACCTCGTCATCGGCGAATTTCGGCAGGATCGGGTCGCGGCGATAGGCCATGAAGGCGCAGCGCTTGGCGATCTCAACGGTGTTCTCCAGCGCCTCCGGCAGATCGGCAAATAGCGTCGCCATCTCTTGCGGGGTCTTGAGGTAATGCTGCGGCGTCAGGCGGCGGCGCGGTTCCTGCTGATCGACATAGGCCCCCTCGGCGATGCAGATCATCGCGTCATGCGCCTCGTACATTTCGGGCTTGGGGAAATAGACGTCGTTGGTGGCGACCAGCGGCAGGCCCATTTCATAGGCCATCTCGATATGGCCGCGCTCCGACAGCTTTTCGGCCTGCGGCAGCCCGTCATCGCCGGGGTGGCGTTGCAATTCGACATAAAGCCGATCGCCAAAGAGTCTGTGCAGGCTGGTCAGCAGCACCTGCGCGGCGGCGCGGTGATTGTCGCGCAGTAGCCGCCCCACCGGGCCATCCGGTCCGCCCGACAGACAGATCAGCCCGTCGTGATGGGTTTCAAGATCCTCAAGCGTCACATGCGCCAGCTGGCCGTCGCCCCGCATATACAGGCACGAGTTCAGCTTCATCAGGTTTTCGTAGCCGGTCTCGTTCTGCGCCAGCAGGACGATGGGCGCGGGCGGTTTGGGCCGCTCGCCCGGTGCGGGGTTGGTGTAGCGCAGATCGACCTGACAGCCGATGATCGGCTGGATGCCCGCGCCGCTGGCACCGACGGAAAATTCCAGCGCTGCAAAGAGGTTGTTGCTGTCCGTGACCGCAATCGCGGGCATTTCCATCGCTTCGCACAGGCCGGGCAGCTTTTTCAGCCGCACCGCCCCTTCGAGCAAGGAATATTCGGTGTGAACGCGCAAGTGTATGAATCGGGGATCTGCCATGAGAGCAGAGTAGGCGCTGCGCCGGGCGGGGGGAAGGGCGCTCAGCTGCCTTCCTCTGCGGCAGGGGCGTCGCGCCCGTGCAGCGCGTCGCGGATCGCGCGCCATGTGTCGGCCTTTTGTGTGCGGCCGCGGGCGTCTTCCTCGGCGATGACGCGGCTCGCTTCGTTCAGCGCGGCGTCAGGGCTGCCTTCGGTCCGGGTGAGCCTGCGTGCCATGCGCGAGATCTGTAGTCGGTTCATCGGGGCATCCTTTGCGGCATGTTGCGAAAGACAATGCGCGGCGGAGGCTGCGGTTCCTGCGCGCCCATGTTCCCGGCGCCCGCCCGCCTGCCGGGTTTGGCGGCGCAGCGCGGGTGGATGCTCTGGAATTGGGCGATTTTCTCTTGCCAAGCGGCGCGTGTGGCTTCTAGCCTTGGCTCAGACAGGGATGGTCCGCGCGCCTTCTACGCCGCATCGGGGGCGCGCATCTTTTGGACAGTGTAAGGCGGCGGGTCTATGACATATGGATATCTGCTTTCTTCTGAACGGGGAAAGAGTGGATCTGCGCGGAGTGTCTCCGACGCGGACCACGCTTGACTGGCTGCGCGAGCGGCGCGGCCTGACCGGTACCAAGGAAGGCTGCAACGAGGGCGATTGCGGTGCCTGCACCGTGATGGTGACTGACGATGATGGCACCAAGGCGCTGAACGCCTGCATCCTGCTGCTGCCGCAGTTGCATGGCAAGGCGCTGCGCACCGTCGAGGGCATCGGGGCGCCCGATGGCGCGCTGCATCCGGTGCAGCAGGCGATGGTCGATAAGCACGGCTCGCAATGCGGCTTCTGTACGCCGGGCTTCATCGTGTCGATGGCCAAGGCGCACAAGGTCGGGGACACCGGGTATGACGATGCGCTGGCGGGGAACCTGTGCCGGTGCACCGGCTACGCGCCGATCGTGCGCGCCGCCGAAGCGGCAGCGCTGTCGCCGGTGCCGGACTGGATGGCCGAACCGCCATTGCCCGAGGTGGCCGAACTGCCCTGCGCCCCCGAAAGCGCCGAGGCGCTGGCGGCGCTATATGCCGAGCGCCCCGAGGCGGTGCTGGTGGCCGGGGCGACCGACGTTGGCCTGTGGGTCACCAAGCAGCTGCGCGATCTGTCGGGGGTGATCTTTCTGAACCGCTGCGCCGATCTGCAACGGATCGACGTGTCGGACGATGCCATCCGCATCGGCGCCGGGGTCACCATGGACAGGGTGCTTGAGCTGATGCGCGAGGAATACCCGAGCTACGCCGAGATGCTGCGCCGCTATGGGTCGGCGCAGGTGCGCGCGGCGGCGACCATCGGCGGCAACATCGCCAACGGCTCGCCGATCGGCGACAACCCCCCGGTGCTGATCGCGCTGGGCGCAACGCTGCATCTGCGCCATCAGGGCGGATCGCGCGACATGCCGATCGAGGAGTTCTTTCTGGAATATGGCAAGCAGGACCGCGCCCCCGGTGAATTCGTCGAGGCGGTGAGCATCCCGCGCGGGCAGGACCGGCTGCGGGTCTACAAGCTGTCGAAACGCTTTGATCAGGATATCTCGGCGGTTTGTGGCGCCTTCAACGTGACGGTCGAGGACGGGATCGTGACGGGCGCGCGGATCGCATTTGGCGGCATGGCCGGCATTCCCAAGCGGGCGGCGACGGTCGAGGCGGCGTTGATCGGCAAACCATGGACCGACGAGGCGGTGATCGCCGCGTGGGATGGCTGGGAGACGGATTTCACCCCGATGAGCGATATGCGCGCCTCGGCGGATTACCGGCTGCTGGCGGCGCGCAACATGCTGACGCGCCACCTGCTCGAGGATCTGGGCGCGGATACCGATGTACGGAAGGTGCGGGCATGAGCGTTTCGAAACCCTTGCCGCATGAGGCCGCCCCGCTGCATGTCACCGGGCGGGCACGCTATATCGATGACATCCCGGTGCCCGCGGGCTGTCTGCATCTGGCGTTCGGGCTGTCGCAGATCGCTTCCGGGCGGATCGGCTCGATCGACCTTGAGGCGGTGCGCGCCGCGCCCGGCGTGGTGCGGGTCTGGGAGGCTAAGGATCTGCCGTCGGACTGCGATTGCTCGCCCTCGCTGGGGGACGAGCCGATGCTGTCGGGGGCGAGCGTGTGCTACGTCGGCCAACCGGTGTTTCTGGTGGCCGCGACCTCGCATCTGGCGGCCCGCAAGGCGGTGCGCAAGGCGCAGATCACCTGGCAGGAGCGCGACGCGCTGCTGAGCGTCGACGAGGCGATGGCGGCCGAGTCGCGGTTCGAAGATGGCCCGCGTATCTGGGAAAAGGGCGACACTGCGGCGGCGCTGGACGACGCGCCGCATCAGCTGCGCGGCACCATCGACATGGGCGGGCAGGAGCATTTCTATCTGGAAGGGCAGGCCGCGCTGGTTCTGCCGCAGGAAAACGGCGACATGCTGGTGCATTCCTCTACCCAGCACCCGACCGAGATTCAGCACAAGGTTGCCCATGCGCTGCATCTGCCCATGCACGCGGTGCGGGTCGAGACGCGCCGCATGGGCGGTGGCTTTGGCGGCAAGGAAAGCCAGGGCAACGCGCTGGCGGTGGCTTGCGCGGTGGTGGCCGCGGCGACGGGGCGTCCGGCCAAGATGCGCTATGACCGCGACGATGACATGATGATCACCGGCAAACGTCACGATTTCCGCATCGATTATGCCGTTGGTTATGACGATGACGGGCGGCTGCTGGCGGTCGATTTCGTGCAGCACACCCGCTGCGGCTGGGCGCAGGATCTATCCTTGCCGGTGGCCGACCGGGCGATGCTGCACGCGGACAATGCCTATCACATCCCGTCGATGCGGATCGAAAGCCATCGGCTGAAGACCAACATGCAAAGCGCCACCGCTTATCGCGGCTTTGGCGGGCCGCAGGGGATGCTGGGGATCGAGCGGGTGCTTGACCATGTCGCCCATGCGCTGGGGCGCGATCCGCTGGCGGTGCGGCGGGCAAATTATTATGCGGATGCGCCGGTGGATGGTGCAGACGGGGGGCTGTCTGCCCCCCAAACGCCTGCGGCGTTTCCCCCCGAGGATATTTCGAGCCAGAAGAAGATGGCTGCCGCTGAGGGGGATGTTGCCTCGCGCGGGGCAGGCGGGCCGGTGGGGCATGCGCTGGCGGCGCCTGCCGGGGTTCAGACGACGCATTATGGCCAGCCGGTCGAGGATTTTCTGCTGGGGGCGCTGACGGAGAGGTTGGCGGAGTCGTGCGATTATGAGGCGCGGCGGGCGGCGGTGGCGGCGTGGAACGCCAGCAAGCCATTGCTCAAGCGGGGCATTGCGCTGACGCCGGTGAAGTTCGGGATCTCGTTCACGCTGACGCATCTCAATCAGGCGGGGGCGCTGGTGCATGTCTATCAGGACGGGTCGGTTGCGCTGAACCATGGCGGCACCGAGATGGGGCAGGGCCTGTTCCAGAAGGTGGCGCAGGTGGCGGCGGCGCGGTTCGGCATTCCGCTCGGGGCGGTTCGGATCACCGCCACCGACACGGCGAAGGTGCCCAACACCTCGGCGACGGCGGCGTCTTCAGGCTCGGACCTGAACGGCATGGCGGTGAAGGCAGCTTGTGATACCATCCGGGAGCGCATGGCCGAGCATCTGGCCGGGCTGTTTCAGGCGCGGGCATCCGAGGTGATCTTTGCTGACGGGTCGGTGAGCGTTGGCGAGGAGGTCATGAGTTTCGAGGTGGCGGCGAAGCTGTGCTACGAGGGGCGAGTGAGCCTGTCTTCCACCGGTTTCTACAAGACGCCGAAGGTGGAATGGGATCGCATCAAGGGGCAGGGGCGGCCGTTCTTTTATTTCGCCTATGGCGCGGCTTGCAGCGAGGTGGTGCTGGACACGCTGACCGGCGAGTATCGCATCTTGCGGACGGATATTCTGCACGATGCCGGGGCTTCGCTGAACCCGGCCATCGACATCGGCCAGATCGAGGGCGGCTATGTGCAGGGGGCCGGCTGGCTGACCACCGAAGAGCTTGTCTGGGATGATCGGGGCCGTCTGCGCACCCATGCGCCGTCGACCTACAAGATACCGGCCTGTTCGGACCGGCCCGAGGTGTTCAACGTTGCACTTTGGGATGGGGCGAACCGGGAGGAGACGATCTATCGTTCGAAGGCGGTTGGAGAACCGCCGTTCATGTTGGGAATATCGGCTTTTCTAGCGCTTTCCGATGCGGTTGCCAGTTGCGGGACGGCCTATCCGGCGCTAGATGCGCCGGCGACGCCCGAGCGGGTGCTGATGGCGCTGCGGAAGGTGCAGGATGGGGTTTGACCTTGGCGCGTTGAGCGCGGCGGTGGCGGCGCATGGCCGGGTTGCGCGGGTTGTCGTGGCAGAGGTCGCGGGATCGGCCCCGCGCGAAGTGGGCGCGGCGATGCTGGTCTGGCCCGATGGGCGCGGTTTCGGGCAGTCGGGCACCATCGGCGGCGGCGCGCTGGAGCTGATGGCGGCAGAGGCGGCGCTGTCCCGGCAAGGGCTGACGCGGCATCCGCTGGGTCCGCAGCTGGGGCAATGCTGCGGCGGGGCCGTGGTGCTGCTGACCGAGCTTTACGACGCTGCGGCGCTGCAGGCGCTTGAGGGGTGCGAGGTGATCGCGCGCGGGCCGGGCGCACAGCCGCTGGCGGTGGCGCGGCTGTTGGACCGGGCACGGGCGCAAGGCGTTTCCGTCGAGTCGCAGCTGGTTCAGGGCTGGTTCATCGAACCGGTGGCGCGCCCGTCGCGGCAGCTGTGGATCTGGGGCGCCGGCCATGTCGGGCGGGCGCTGGTATCGGTGCTGGCGCCTTGCCCCGAGATTGCGCTGAACTGGGTTGATACGGCGCCAGAGCGCTTTCCCGAAGTCGTGCCCGAAGGGGTCACGGTGGTGCCCGCGGCCGACCCCGCCCGGCTTGTGCCGCATGCGCCGCAGCAGGCCGAACATCTTGTCCTGACCTACAGCCACGAGATCGACTTTGCCCTGTGCCACGCGCTACTGGGCCATGGCTTTCGCTGGGCCGGGCTGATCGGGTCGGATACCAAATGGGCGCGGTTTTCCAAGCGGCTGCGGGCGTTAGGCCATACGGATGCACAGATTGCGCGCATCTGCTGCCCGATCGGGCGGAAATCTCTTGGCAGGCATCCGCAGGCCATTGCCATCGGCGTTGCGGCGTTTCTACTCGATCACGAAACAGAGAGGAGCATGGGGTGGCAGACACACTTCTCAGCATCCGGGGGCTGACCAAGGCCTATCCGGGGGTCGTTGCCAACGACACCGTCTCCTTTGACATCGGCAAGAACGAGATCCACGCCCTGCTGGGCGAAAACGGCGCGGGCAAGTCGACGCTGGTCAAGATGATCTTTGGTCTCGTGAAGCCCGACAAGGGCGAGATGCATCTGAACGGCGAGCCGTATCAGCCGGGCAAGCCGTCGGATGCGCGCCGGTCTGGCGTGGCGATGGTGTTCCAGCATTTCTCGTTGTTCGATGCGCTGGACGTGGCCGAGAATGTCGCACTGGGCATGGAGACGCCGCCGCCGATGCGCGATCTGGCGCGGCAGATCCGCGAGGTGTCGGAAACCTACGGGCTGCCGCTTGATCCCTACCGCGTGGTCGGCACGCTGTCGGCGGGCGAGCGCCAGCGGGTCGAGATCATCCGTTGCCTGCTGCAGAACCCGCGGCTGCTGATCATGGACGAGCCGACATCGGTGCTCACCCCGCAGGAGGTCGAGATCCTGTTCCGAACCCTCAACAAGCTGAAGGCCGAGGGCACGTCGATCCTGTATATCTCGCACAAGCTCGAAGAGATCCGCACGCTGTGCGACGAAGCGACGATCCTGCGGCTTGGCAAGAATGTCGGCACCTGCACACCGCGCGAGGTGACGGCACGGCAGATGGCCGAGATGATGGTGGGCTCGAGCTTTCTCACCCCCGAGCCGAAGGCGGGGGCCAAGGGCGAGGTCTTGTTGCGCTGCGAGGCGCTGTCGCTGCCCGCGCCGGGGGCGTTCGGAACGCCGCTTCGGGAGATTTCGCTGGAGGTGCGCGCCGGCGAAGTTCTGGGCATTGGCGGTGTGGCCGGCAACGGGCAGGACGAGCTGCTGATGGCGCTGTCGGGCGAGCGGCTCGCGCCGCAGGGCGCCATCTGGTTCAAGGGACGTGATGTCAGCCGCGACGGGCCGTCCTTGCGGCGCGAGGCGGGGCTGCTGACCGGCCCCGAAGAGCGGCTGGGCCATGCCGCCGCGCCCAACATGAGCCTGACCGAGAATGCCGTGCTGACGGCGGGCCAGCGTAAGGGGCTGGTGAAGAACGGCTTCATCAACTGGATCGCGGCGCAGGATTTTGCCGATCACGTCATCGCCAAATTCGATGTGCGCACGCCGGGGGCTTCTGTGGCGGCGCGGGCGCTGTCTGGCGGCAATCTGCAGAAATTCGTGGTCGGGCGCGAGATCGAACAGAACCCCGATGTGTTCGTGGTCAACCAGCCGACATGGGGGGTTGATGCCGCCGCCGCCGCCGCGATCCGGCAGGCGCTGCTGGACCTTGCCGCCAAGGGCGCTGCGATCATCTGCATCAGTCAGGATCTCGACGAGCTTATGGAAATTTCCGACCGGTTCGGCGCGCTGAACGAAGGCCGCCTGTCGGCCACGCAGGCGGTGGCCGATCTGGATGTCGAGAAGATCGGCCTGATGATGGGCGGCGCGCATGACATGGAGGTGGCGCATGACATCTGACATCAGGAGCCAGCGCCTGTTCATCCGAAACATCCCGAAGAGGTTTCGCGCCAATGCTCTTTGCAGCCAAGAGGTCACGCGATGATGCGGCTTGAAAAACGCCCGCAGCCGTCGGGCTACTGGACAGCGCTGACGCCGATCCTTGCGGTGGTGCTGACGATGCTCGTTGGCGGCGTGATGTTCTGGGCGCTGGGCAAGCCGCCGGTCGAGGCGATCCGCACGATCTTCTGGGATCCGCTGTTTCACCCGCAATTCGCGGCCTATTCGCGCCCGCAGCTGCTGGTGAAGGCGGGGCCGCTGATCCTGATCGCCATCGGTCTGTCCATCGGCTTTCGCGCCGGGATCTGGAACATCGGCGCCGAAGGGCAGTACATCATGGGGGCGGTCACCGGGGCCGCCGTTGGGCTGGCGTTCTACCCATCGGAGTCGGTGTTGCTGTTCCCGTTGATGGTGATCGCCGGAGCGCTGGGCGGCTGGGCATGGGCAATGATCCCGGCGGTGCTGAAGACGCGGTTCGGCACCAACGAAATTCTGGTGTCCCTGATGCTGGTCTATGTGGCCGAGAACATCCTTGCCTCGGCCTCGGCCAGCTGGCTGCGCAGCCCCGAGGGCATGGGCTTTCCCGGATCGCGCAATTTCAAGCAATGGCCTGCCGTCTTCAATGACGAGCTGATCGCCAATACCGGCATGCACTGGGGGGTCGTCACGGCGTTCATCGCGGTGATCGCGGCCTATGTGATGATGGCGCGGCACATTGCGGGCTTCAACGTGCGCCTTACCGGAGAGGCCCCGCGCGCGGCGCGGTTTTCTGGCGTCAGCCCGGCGCGGATCGTGTTCCTGTGCCTTGGGCTGTCGGGGGTGCTTGCGGGCATGGCGGGGCTGTTCGAGGTCACCGGCCCGGCGGGGCAGATCAGCATCGACTTTGGCTCTGGCTACGGGTTCACCGCGATCATCGTGGCGTTTCTGGGTCGGCTGAACCCGTTCGGCATCCTTGCCGCCGGGCTGCTGATGGCGCTGACCTATATCGGCGGCGAGCTGGCGCAGCTGATGCTGGGCCTGCCCGGCGCGTCGATCCAGCTGTTTCAGGGCATGCTGTTGTTCTTCCTGCTGGCGACCGATGTGTTCACCAACTACCGCGTGCGGCTCGTGCGCAGAGAGGTCGCCTGATGGATCCCGTGCTGCTTGTCGCCTCGATCATGGTTTCAGCGACGCCAATCCTGCTGGCCGCTCTTGGCGAGATGGTCGTCGAGAAATCCGGGGTGCTGAACCTTGGGGTCGAGGGCATG
This sequence comes from Salipiger sp. 1_MG-2023, assembly GCF_030547555.1. Lineage (NCBI taxonomy): Bacteria > Pseudomonadati > Pseudomonadota > Alphaproteobacteria > Rhodobacterales > Roseobacteraceae > Salipiger > Salipiger sp. 1_MG-2023. The sequence goes on from NZ_JAUOQN010000033.1 coordinate 45,050, forward strand.
ATGATCACTGGCGCGGTGATGGGGTTTGCCATCGCGGTGTCGTCCGGCTCGCCGCTGCTGGGCTTTGCCGGGGCGGCGGTGTCGGGGGCGGTGCTCTCGCTCGCCTTCGGGTTTCTGACGCAATACCTGCTGTCGAATCAGGTGGCGACGGGGCTGGGGCTGACGCTGGTCGGGCTGGGCCTGTCGGCGCTGATCGGATCGAATTACGAAGGCCAGCGCGCGCCGGCGCTTGGCAAGCTGGATATTCCGCTGCTGGGCGACCTCCCGGTGCTGGGGCGGATGCTGTTTTCGCATGATATCATGGTCTACGTCAGCCTTGCGCTGGTTGCGGCGGTCTGGGCATTTCTGAAATTCTCCCGCGCCGGGCTGATCCTGCGGGCGGTGGGCGAGGATCACGCCTCGGCCCATGCGCTGGGCTACAAGGTGGTGCGGGTGCGGCTTGCCGCGATCGCCTTTGGCGGCGCCTGCGCCGGGATGGGCGGGGCCTATGTCAGCCTTGTGCGCGTGCCGCAATGGACCGAAGGCATGACGGCGGGGGCGGGCTGGATCGCGCTGGCCATCGTAGTCTTTGCCTCGTGGCGGGCGCTTGGGGTGCTGATCGGGGCCTACCTGTTCGGAGGCGTCACGGTCATTCAGCTGAACCTGCAGGCGGCGGGAACCACGGTGCCGGTCGAGCTCTTGTCGATGTCGCCATACCTGATAACGATCATCGTGCTGGTGATCATCTCGGCGCGCGGGGCGCAGGGTGCGCCGGCATCGCTCGGCCGATCCTTCCACGCCTCGTCCTGAGGCTTTCAAAGCAAGAAACGACAGGGAGACCCCAACATGAAACGCAGAACCCTTCTGGCCTCGGCGGCGGCGCTGAGCCTGATCGCGGGCAGCGCCTTTGCACAGGACAAGCCCAAGGTGGCTTTTGTCTATGTCGGCCCTGCGAACGACGGTGGCTGGTCGCAGCACCACCACGAGGCCGCGATGAAGATGAAGGCGCATTTCGGCGATGCCATCGAGGTGATCGAGCAGGAATCGGTTCCCGAAGGGGCCGATGCCGAGCGCGTGCTGACGCAGATGGCGCTGTCTGGCGCGGATCTGATCTTTACCACCTCGTTCGGTTACATGGACCCGACCATCAACGTCGCGGCCAAGTTCCCGGATGTGAAATTCGAACACGCCACCGGCTACAAGACCGCCGAGAACGTGTCGGTCTATTCGGCTCGTTTCTATGAAGGGCGTGCGGTGACCGGCTATCTGGCCGGCGCGATGACCAAGACCAACAAGATCGGTTACATCGGCTCGTTCCCGATCCCCGAGGTGATCCGCGGCATCAACTCTTCGTACCTGCATGCCAAGAAGGCCAACCCGGATGTCGAGATCGCCGTGGTCTGGCTGTCGACTTGGTTCGATCCGGCCAAGGAAGCAGACGCAACGCAGGCGCTGCTGGATCAGGGCGCGGACGTGGTGCTGGCGCATACCGATTCCACCGCGCCGCTGTCGGTGCTGGCAAAGGCCGGGGCCTATGGTTTCGGGCAGGCGGCCGACATGGCCGAATTCAAGCCCGAGCCGCGGCTTTCGTCGATCATCGATGAATGGGCGCCCTATTACATCGAACGGGTGCAGGCGCTGATCGACGGCAGCTGGACGAGCAGCAACACGTGGTCGGGTATCGGCGATGGCATGGTCGGCATCGGCGAGTTCACCGGCCCGATCCCCGAAGAGGTGCTGGCGACGGCCACCAAGATGAAGGAAGATATCGCGTCGGGCGCGTATCACCCCTTTACCGGGCCGATCAACAAGCAGGACGGCTCTGCGTGGCTGGCCGAGGGCGAGGTGGCCGATGACGGCACGCTGGCGGGCATGAGCTTTTACGTCGAAGGCGTGTCGGGCGACATTCCGAACTGATCGCCGGTATGGCGCATGAATGGCACCGTCGGCGCGCAGGCGTCGGCGGTGTTTCTGGTTTGAGGGGCGTGATGCCTCCGGCGGGAGTTTATCTGGCAAGATGAAGGAGCAGCGCGAAAATCTGCCGGTGGCGCTGGTTTTGGGGGCGGCGGTCCGGGCCGGAGGCGTGGCTTCGCCGACGCTGCGGCGGCGGGCGCTGGCGGGGGCGCGGCTTTGGCAGCTGGGCGCGGTGCGGGCGGTGATGGGCTGCGGCGGGACCGGGCGGCACGGGCCGTCGGAGGCGGCGGTGATTGTGGCACTGTGCCGCGAGGCGGGGGTCCCGGGCGAGGCGCTGCTATGCGAGGAGCGCTCGGCCACGACGTTGGAGAATCTGCTATACGCGCGGCCGCTGTTGGAGACTCTGGGCGCGCGCGAAGTGATTGTGGTGAGCGATCTCTATCATTTGCCGCGCGCCCTGATGGTGGCGCGGCGTGCGGGGCTTGTGGCGCGGGGGCACGCGGTGCCGTTGCGCGGGGCGCATCCTGCGGCGCAGCTGAAGGCGGCGCTGCGCGAGATCCCGGCGCTTGGCTGGTACGCGCTGAGCGGCAAGGGGCGTTAGAGCACGCCGATGTCGGCCAGCGCTCCGGCGAGGCCGGGGGGCAGGGCGTCTTCCTGCAGGCGGCTGGCGGACAGATCCGGGGGCGCATCTGACGGGGCAAGGTAGCGCCAGCCCTGAAACGGGCGGCGCGGGGTGGGGCTGACGCGTATCAGCCCGGGCTCGAGCACCATGGCACAGCGGGAGACGCCGTCGGTGCCGGTTACCCGGTCGAGACGCAGGATGCGCTGGCGGCATTGCACCAACCCGCCGAACACCCAGTAGATACTGCCGCCGTTCAGCACCTCGGATTCGCGCTTGGGAAACATGCGGGTGACGTGGCGCGGCAAGCCGTCATCGGTCTGCGCCTGCCGGGAATCCTGCCATGCGGCAAGGGCTTCGACGCTTTCGGTTCCGACGCTTAGCTTGATGAGATGAGTGTGTTTTTCCACGGGCGTCCTCGGCGGGTTTCGCATGATATAGTATGCGGGCGTGCAAAAGTTTCAAGAGGTGGTGCGGAACGGGCTGGACGTGGTAAGCTTTGGACTGTTATCAGACCCGCCTGCCACCACCAAGGATTCCGCTGCTATGAGCCGTTTCGCCGCCCCCATCGCCGAACAGATCTGGGATATGAAGTATCGTTTCAAGAACGCCGATGGCGCGCCGATCGACGTGACTGTCGAAGACACCTGGAGGCGAATCGCGCGCGACATGGCCTCGGTCGAGGCCGAGCCCGAGATCTGGGAAGAGCGGTTCTTTGCCGCGCTTGAGGATTTCCGCTATCTGCCAGCCGGCCGGATCACCGCCGGGGCGGGCACCGCGCGCTCGGTGACGCTGTTCAACTGCTTCGTCATGGGCACCGTGCCGGACAGCATGGGCGGCATTTTCGACATGCTCAAAGAGGCCGCGCTGACCATGCAGCAGGGCGGGGGAATCGGCTATGATTTCTCGACCATCCGGCCCAAGGGTGCGCCGGTGGCCGGGGTTGCCGCCGATGCCTCGGGGCCGCTGTCGTTCATGGATGTCTGGGATGCGATGTGCCGCACCATCATGTCGGCCGGATCGCGCCGGGGCGCGATGATGGCGACCATGCGCTGCGATCACCCTGACATCGAACAGTTCATCAGCGCCAAGTCTGATTCTGCGCGGTTGCGCATGTTCAACCTGTCGGTGCTGGTGACCGATCCGTTCATGGAAGCGGTCAAGGCGGACGACTCGTGGGATCTGCAATTCGGCGGGCGGGTCTATCACACCGTGCAGGCGCGTGATCTGTGGAACAAGATCATGAAGGCGACCTATGATTATGCCGAGCCGGGCGTGATCTTCATCGACCGGATCAACAAGGCCAACAACCTCAACTATGTCGAGGAAATCTGCGCCACCAACCCCTGCGGCGAGCAGCCCCTGCCGCCCTATGGTGCCTGCCTGCTGGGTTCGATCAACCTGGCGCGTCTGGTGTCGGCGCCGTTCGAGCCAGAGGCCGAGATCGACGACGCTGAGCTGGAAGAGCTGGTGGCGACGGCGGTTCGGATGATGGACAACGTGGTCGACGCGTCGAAATTCCCGCTGCCCGCGCAGGAAGAAGAGGCCCGCAACAAGCGCCGGATCGGGCTTGGTGTCACCGGGCTTGCCGATGCGCTGCTGATGAAGGGCCTGCAATACGGCACGCCGGAGGCGGCGCGTCAGGCCGAGCACTGGTTGCACCGGATCGCCCGCGCCGCGTATCTGGCCTCGGTGGAATTGGCCAAGGAAAAAGGTGCGTTCCCGCTGTTTGACGCCGAGAAATACCTTGCCTCGGGCAATATGATGAACATGGATGACGACGTGCGCGAGGCGATCCGCACCCATGGCATCCGCAATGCGCTGCTGACCTCGATCGCGCCGACCGGGACGATCTCGCTGTACGCGGGCAACGTCTCGTCGGGGATCGAGCCGGTGTTCGCCTATGCCTACACCCGCAAGGTTCTGCAAAAAGACGGCACCCGCACCGAGGAAGAGGTGGTCGATTACGCCGTGCAGATGTGGCGCGACCTGAAGGGCGACGCCCCGTTGCCCGACTATTTCGTCAACGCCCAGACACTGGACCCGCAGGCGCATGTGCGGATGCAGGCGGCGGCGCAGAAATGGGTGGATTCGTCGATTTCCAAGACCATCAACTGCCCCGAGGACATCGATTTCGAGGCGTTCAAGGACGTCTACATGCAAGCCTACGAGACCGGCTGCAAAGGCTGCACCACCTATCGTCCGAACGATGTGACCGGCTCGGTGCTGTCGGTGTCGGAGGAGAAGCCGAAGGCACCTGAGGTTATGGCGACCTCGAATGCCGAACCCAATGAGCCGCATGGCGATGTCATCTACATGGCCGATCCGCTCGACCGGCCGCAGGCTCTGGAAGGGCAAACCTACAAGCTGCGTTGGCCCGATAGTGAGCATGCCATTTATCTGACCATCAACGACATTATCGTGAGCGGCCATCGTCGGCCCTTCGAAGTCTTCATCAACTCGAAGAACATGGAACATTACGCCTGGACGGTGGCGCTGACGCGGATGATCTCGGCAGTGTTCCGGCGTGGCGGAGACGTGTCCTTCGTCGTGGAAGAGCTGAAGGCCGTGTTCGATCCGCGCGGCGGCGCTTGGGTGCAGGGCAAGTACATCCCGTCAATCCTCGCGGCGATCGGCGGCGTGATCGAACGACATTTCCTCGCGACAGGATTTATTGAGGGCGAAGGAATGGGCCTCAAGTCGGATCCGAAGGCGCAGGTGGTGAACCTTGACGCTCCGCGCGGGAAGGCGTGTCCGTCCTGCGGTCAGTTCTCGATGATGATGGTGGAGGGTTGCATGACGTGTAGCAGCTGCGGACACTCAAAGTGTGGGTGAGTGGGCTGTTTGTTGGAAGAGGCAGAAACAGCAATAGTCTTCTCAAAAGCAAGCAATAGCGTGCGCAAGGCCTGTCAAGAGTTAATTCTCCTGACAGGTTCTTGTTTTCGAGGGCCCGATTTATCGTTTAAAACCGAAGGCTTGTCGTGATCTAGTGTCTCCGGGAGTGTTGCGTCCCGCATTATGCGTAGCTGCATCGGCTTTGGCTCTCCCGACAGTTCAGGAGCGGGGTTGCAATGCAGAGAAGCGGTTCTGCATTGTTCGCCTTCTAAAAGAGGGCCGTCTTGGGTGGTCGAGAAATAATGAAGCCCAAATTATTTATTCTCGCCGCACTCCATCAAGTGACCGCTAAACCGGCGGATAGTTGACTTAGACCGCAGATGTGGCCTATCCGGTGTCCATCATGACTTACAGTATTCGGCATATTCAGGGCGCTATACGCGTCATTTGAACCCCATCCGGGGGCCGGTCACTTCTGTCATCTTTCCAACAGCACTGACGCCATCATGGCCGGGCATTTGCCCGCGGCCCTCCCGGTTTTTCGACCAAAGGAGACCAAACCATGTCCACCCAACGCAAACACTCGGCAACCAACAATATCATCAATAGCAGGACCGCATCGCGCCGCGCCCGTCGGTATCGAGTAGGGGGCGGTCATGGATAAGCGTCAAGCCAAACGTTTTGCCGTTGTGTCACCCAATCTCGTCACGCCGCGCCTTGCGGATATGGAGCAGGATTTCATCCACGCCTGGATCCGTATGAAGGGAAACCTCAAGCTTGGGGGGCGTGTTCAAGAGCTTGGCTACCGTCAGGAGAAGAAGGCAAAAGACCTTGCGGCCGATGCCCATGCCCGTCGCTTGCGTCAGGCTGGCATGAGTGCCCTGTCAAAAGAAGCCCGAGCTCAAGTAACGGCCTTGGCCCGTGCTGGGGCAATGCTCAATGGGCCGTCATGCGAGGACGAAGTATATCAATTCGCGGCCGACCTTCATGCCGAGAGCCCTTGGATGCGGGATGTTTCCGCATGGGTGATGAATCAGTTGCTTGCACATATCGAGAAAGGCGGGTGCGGGCTTGCTCTGCCACCTGTGATCCTTGCGGGGCCGCCTGGCATCGGGAAGTCGCATTTTGCCCGGGGCCTGGCAGAACGTGCTGGAACGCCTTCGCGTTTGATCGATGTGGGCGGCGGCAGCGCCGGGTTCCGGATCACAGGAACGGAGAAAGGTTGGAGCACGGCTCAGGCGGGTATTCCTGTCGAGACGATCTTGTCCTCGCATGTCGCAAATCCGGTAATGGTAGTTGATGAAGTTGATAAAGCCGGAGAGATGCGGAGCGAAAGTGGACGGTCAACGAGCCTGACCACGGCATTGCTGCCATTGCTCGACGCAGGAACGGCACCGAGTTTTGAATGCCCGTTCCATCGGTTGCCTTTCGATATGTCCCGCGTGATCTGGATCATGACCGCAAATGACGCTGATCGCATTCCTGCACCGTTGCGCGATCGGGCCCGGGTCTTTCACTTGGAAGGCTTGAATGGGGAAGATGCTGTCGATCATTTCGACCGGTTGACGACCCATTGTTGCGACCAAGCCGAACTGGATCAATGCCGCGCCTTCATCACGCGGATGACAAAGGCCCCACGTGGGATCAGTCTGCGCCAGATCCGCCAACTTGTGGATGCGCTGCAGGTATCGACTGCGCCACTTGGTCATTAAGAACCCGCTGGATCCACGCGTGGGTCCGGCCATGCCTTGTATGCCAGACGCATGATCGGCGATCAGAATGATTGAGGCCGGTGTGCGATGTCATTCTCCTCCAAGACCACCCATTCATACAGAAGTCCGTAATCCAAGCCATCAGGGCTGAAAGGAGCAACATCGTATTCGCGGAGCGCGGCACGCAAGGATTGCCAACTTTGGCCCCGCAATATCGCCAGTTCTCGAAGCGTGACGAAGTTTCCTTTGAAGGCAACAATGTCTTTCTCTTGCATGTAATATTGCTGAGCGCGGGTTTTCGGGTTCTGCGCCATAGTAGCCGGTGTATGCCCGTTTTTGATCAGGCGCCCGGCTTGCGGTGGCTTGAGGCCAACAGAACGAGCGAACGCCTCAATGGTCATCCCCGGTGCATCAGGCAATTTCAGAAGGCTTTTCAACTCTTCAAAATGAACGAGAATGCTCGCGTAATCATTCTCGTTGTGCAGCTTGCCGATACGGGTAAGGCGCCCCTCGGTTATCATCTGAATGATTTTCCCGGGCCGGATCTTCAGTCGCTGACTGGCTTTTGCCAAATCGACCCATTGCTGCCGGGGTATCAGCACCGTTTCAGCGCCGTGCAGGAGGTCGTTGATAAAGGAGCGTGCCTGTGCAACGTCCCACAATGGCTTGTGTCCAACGCCTGAAAGCGAAGGTGGGAAATAACCATCTTTGCGAAGGAGTTCAAATTGCGAGCGTGACAGGTTTAGCGCGCTTTGTAGTTCTAACGCGCTGACTTGCCGGTTGAGACTGTTGAGAAATGGGGCGGCGGCATCAGCGTCGAATACATCCCAACGGTCATCACCTTCGCTGCCTATTATTTCCGCCTCAGCCAATAGCTTGCGCAATCGACGTGGATCTATGCCCACCTCATCGGCTGCTGTGATGACAGAATGCTTGCGCCTCTTCAGCACGGGTTCGCCCAGCAATTCGTCTGTGGGCCCGAGTGGCCAGGTTTCCAGGATATGATCCCGTAAAAGCGCTCGGAACGGTGCGTAGTCGTCCCCTGTCAGGTCATATGAGAGGCGATCATAGAGCACTCCGTATTTCTTCTTGGGTCCTTCCCAAGGTTCTCCGATCTCATATTTGAGTTGATTCAACGCCTCAAGGATCGCGCCTTCTCCCTTGTGCGCGACCTCATAGCCCAATTGGTAAAGTGCCCATTGAGATTCTTGTCCGACCATAGACGTAGAAAACTCCAGACGAACCAGTGCCCGCCCCAACAGGTCGCAAAAGACGCAAGCTGCGTAGAGTGAATGTTGATCGAGCCAGCCCGTGCCGGGCCTATCCAATAGACGGCGATCCAGGTATTCATCAAAATCTGTGGGTTCCCGGACTTCTCCATCCATTTCGCCGGACAAGATTGCGGGGGCTATTTCTTTGAAGCGTTCAGATGTGTCAAAGCGGCGTGTCAGATTTGACTCTTTCCAAAGATCGATTAGCGGCAGCCCATGCAGGTGGCAGTATGTCGAATGCCTGGGCAGCCAGTTCCCTTTGATCGACATGGAGAGATGGGGGGGCAAATCGGATGCTGCAGCGTCTTCGCGCAGGCAAGCGGGGCATCCACGCACGATTGTGGCGCGGATCCCTCGCGCATGATACGCCTCGCCTCGAAAAAGGTAACTTCTGGAAGCAACGTAGTGTGGCGACCAAGCCCGGAGATAATTGACGTTGCTACCTGATAAATCCGCCAGCTTCTGCAAGGCAGCGGGGCCACCATCTATAACTGTCTTGAAAGGCAGCCCCATGTCCCGTCCGAATTCGACCACTTCAATACCGTTCCGTGCCGCCAGACGAGACATCAAGGAGAAACCGGTTTCGCGTGATCCCAACGAAACCGTAAGTGGTAAGCGATTAGTCAATTGATGTTCCAAGGCATTTTTGGGTTGCATATAGTGAACGTTATAACTTGGCTTGATATCCTGTTAGAGCGTTGATTGCAGCTATTGAGTGGCAGTATGGGTGGATCGGCCATGCGGCTCGTTCATTTATAGCATCCACGCCCGACGGAGCGCTTTGTGGCAAAGCGATGTCCGCTTCGGCTACTATCCTCGTCTTTCCGATTTATCGCTTGATGTGCTGTCGGGCGGAAAGTGGTCCTTCGCTGCGCTTCCAATCCGATCAGCCCAAACAATGGAAGCGGGCGTTCAGAGTTGCCCCAAATCGAAGGTTTTAACGCTCCTCGGTTTTAACGAAATTGCACGCCCTGAAAGGCATTTCCACTTATAAATCGGTAGTGCCCCGAGAGGTGGTGTAAGAGCGCCGACCTTCGGAGAGGTCCAAGGCTGATCAGGTCGCCACGGCGGA